>JAYUPZ010000058.1:0-10587 GCA_043759805.1 Myxococcales bacterium
CCGTGACGGCCGCGGTCGTCGTTCTACGGGCCATGGCGATTCTTGCCGCACCGGACGAAGCACGCTCGGTACGCAGGCCGGTGGTGGAGACGCAACCGCCCTTGCCAGCCTGGCTACAATCCGCAGCTCTCATCGACGTTGCGACTATCCTCGGCAACGAAATTCCAACAGGCCTCGTTCAGGTCGCGCCCGGCGGTCGGCTGCTCTTCGCGCAGATCGGCTGGCGAGTACCCGACAGCACCGAATCGCTGTGGGCACACCTTGGCGATGCTCAAAGCTGGAAGGCTGTGCCCGGGTGGAAGCGCATCACAACAAGCCCAAAGGCTGAAACCGACGGTGTGGGCTTCACACAGCGATGGTCCATCGGCTCAAGCTTTCCCTTCGTTTCCTTCGATGGAACCTGGGATGTCGGGCGCGGCAAAACGTTGCGCGGCGTTTGTTCTGCAGGCGAGGGAAAAGGCGCTGTCTGGGGCTGGGATGCGGTGCAGGATGGCGACGGTAGTTTCGTGTCGTTTTCGATGCATCCCCGACTCGATCGACTTGGATTTCTGCCGCGCAAATTTATCGAAGCCGAGCCGTTGCTCGAACACGGCCTTTCCATGGGATTGGCCTACGTCAATGCCGTCGCACTTTTGCGCACGCGTCCACCATTCGCAACACAACCTCCACCGACCCACCATCACGACCGAGCCATCGCCGCCACCATGAGCCACGAAGGAGCCAGGTGGCTGACACGACCCACGCGGGAAGCCGAAGAGCATCCCGACACCCTGCATACCTTGCTCGGACTCAAAAAAGGGATGACCGCCTGTGACATCGGGGCCGGCAATGGATACCACAGTCTGAAAATGGCCGCCGCTGTTAAACCGGAGGGTCGAGTCTATGCCGTCGACATCCAGCCCGAGATGCTGGTATTGCTGAAAACACGGGCAGCAAAGGCCGGCATCTCAAACGTCCTTCCGATTCAGGGCGCCGAAAAACACACGGGATTGCCCGCGCAAACTTGTGACCTGACGCTGCTCGTCGATGTGTATCACGAGCTGTCCCATCCGGCCGAAATGCTGCGCGAATTTCACCGCTCGCTTTCACCGACGGGGCGCCTCGTGCTCGTCGAGTTTCGAGCCGAGGACCCCAAGGTTCCCATCAAAGCGTTGCACAAAATGTCGCGGGCTCAGATCCTGAAGGAACTGAACGCCGGCGGATTTATGCTGGAAAAAGAAGATCATCGATTGCCGTGGCAACACTTGATGTTCTTCAAAGCCGACCGCCGGGTTCACAATTCGCAATAACCGGCCGGCTCGTAGCCGCGCAGAGGTCGGCAGACGCGCCCATTCGGACAGATGGCAAGCTGGGGATCACACACGGGCAGACACCCGGCGATGCCAGAGTCATCCGCCACACAGACCATCCCCCTTGAACAAACGGCATCGGTCGCACAGGTGGTGACTTCCGCTGCAAACCCGGGCGTCTCGCAAACCGTACCACCAAGCTGATTTCGGTAGCAGGCGAATTGATTCGCGCAGTTCTGCGTCACGAGATTGCACGACGCCGTCATTGCGTCCATACCGGTGGTTCCGCCCGTCCCTGTTCCGCCCGAATCAACCGGGGCCGCATCGGAAAGTCCGCCACCCACCCCAATCGGCGATGGCCGGCCGCCATCCGTCGCACCACTTAGCAGGCCATCAGAACCCACAACATTTCGGGTGCCGAGACCGGTATTGCCGCCACCGCCAACACCCACCTGCGGGTTCGAGCCATTCGAACAGGCGCACAAACACGCTGCCAACACAATAAACCGAAGCTTTTTCACTCGATGAAGTGTAGCAAATCGGTTCACGCAAATACATCCAGGCACGAGCCGGTCATGGAAAGCGGTGCCGTCGCTGCCAAAAACAGCACCACGTCGGCCACCTCTTCGGTCGTGATCCTGGCGACGCCCCCCGGCATCCCGACGCGCAGCATCTCGGTGTCGACCGAACCAGGACAAACCGCGTTGACGGCAATGCCGTACTCGCGAACCTCCTCGCAAAGCGCACGCGTCAGACCAATCACCCCGTGTTTCGCAGCACAGTAGGCACTCAGCATGGCGGTTCCTTGCCGCCCCGCGATCGACGCAATGTTGATGATGCGCCCGCTCTTTTTTGCCTTCATCCCAGGTAGAAATGCCCGGGTGACGAGAAACGACCCCGTTAAATTGGCCGCGATCACCTCGTTCCACGCAGCCTCGCTGGTATCTTCGACATTCGAGCGCGTCACGACGCCAGCGTTGTTCACGAGGATGTCGGCCGCGCCAAACTGTGCGACGTTTCGCCTGGAAAACCGTTCGATCTCGTCAAATCGTCGCACATCACAGGCCTCGAATCGGCAACGCTCGACGATGCCATCGGGAAGATCGGCCAGAAAGCCCCTGCCCTCTGCACTGCGACTGCAACCCAGCACCGACGCACCGGCGTTCGCGAGCGCGACCGCGATGGCACGACCGATGCCCCGCGAGGCGCCGGTCACGACCGCGACCTGACCCTTGAGCGCATCGGCCGACGTTTTCGGATGGTCCATGGACTGCAATCTAGTGCACGGCGCGCCGTTTGCCCAAACCGTCGCGGCCCGCGCGAACTAACCGCGTCGGCCGCCCAAACGGGCTGCATCCAATAAACGAGCCTTCAAATCGGGCCGTTGCGCCATACCGCCAACAAAGGCGCTCGTCACCACGCCCGACTGATCGTGGCGCTCGCCCGGCAAAGCAAGGCACATTTGTTCGGCCTCGATCACACAGCCTGCGCCCTTGGCGGATAGACCGCGCCAGAGGGATTCTGCGATTTGATGGGTCGCTCGCTCCTGCAGGGTAAGCCGTTTCGTGAAGCATTCCACCAGATCTGCGAGGCGGCCAAAGCCCACCAACTTGCCATCCGGGATGTACGCCACATGCGCCACGCCGCGATAGGGAACGAGGTGGTGTGGGCACATGGCGTGGAAGCGCAAGCCGCCCACAATAACCACGTCCGGATCGGCCTCGCCGAGGACGGGCTCCGAAAGAATCTCCACCGGATCCATGGAGTATCCCGCGAGAAACTCGGTTTGCCACAGCGTCGCCACCCGCGCAGGCGTCGTTGTGAGATCGCCGTTGGTCGTCGGATCCAGACCGGTTGCAACCAGCAAGGCCTCGATCGCGGCTGCCAGTGCAGCGTGCTGAGAATCGTTGCGGTTCGCCATCTCAATCCAAGGGCGAAGGTTCAAGCGGCACCAGGTGATCGATCGGTCGTCGACCGGCCCAACCCGAGGCCTCGGTATGCCAGTGTCCGAGGCGTTTTTCGCCCAATTTCCAGCACAGACAAATTTCTTCGGAGCCACGTCGCCCCGGAAAGTCGACCACACCCGCTTCAAGATCTTTGACCTCGCCGCCCAGCTCCGCCACGCGACCGAGGCCATCGACCAACGCCTCGTAGTAGCCGCGCAACACGCCCTTGGCCTTGCGCAATTCGGGCGACCCACCGTCGTCTTCACCCGAAAGAACCTCGCGCGTGGATGAGCAACCGAGTTGCAAGAGACGCCCTTCGGCCCGACGCATCCCCGCGTGCAGCTGGCTCACTTCGGTAAAAATCACTTCAAGATCCGGAATCATCCGGTTGATCTCGACCACGGTGAAGTGCCGACGCGGCATACCTTCATGCATACAACGAATACCGGTCTCGGTGCGGAAAAAGCGCGTGTCGCGTGCGATGTTCACACCGAAGGCGAACCTCAACCGCGCGAGAACCTTCACCTTTTCGCGCAGCCGCTAACGCTGAAATTCCGTGTTAGCTTGCCCCATGCTTGAAGACCCTTCATCCCTGATAGCCGTCGTCCTGCGCTGGGGCCACATCATGTTTGGCATCGTGTGGCTTGGGCAGTTGTTCTTTTTCAATCTCATCAACATCCCCTTTCAGCGCGACTTGCCCGACGACGTGAAGTCAATCGTGAACCCGAAATTGCTCTTGCGGGTTCACTACTGGTTCCGCATGGGTGCCATGTACACCTTTATCTTTGGCTGGCTGTTGTTCGGATACAAGTACGGTCACCAGCATTTGCTGATGCAGGATGGCGCGATCACCAACCGTGGGATCTGGATGCTCTTCGGGTCTCTTGTTGGCAGCATCATGTGGTTCAACGTCTGGTTCATCATTTGGCCGCGACAACGGGCATTGCTCGGCGGACTGATTTCGGGCAAGCCACCGGAAAACGCAGCACAACTTGCATTGACGGCCGGTCGAATCTCGCGCTTTAACCTGTTCGCATCGGGACCCATGCTCTTTGGTATGATCGTGCCGAACAACTACGCAGGCCTGACACCCGTCGCAATTCTTGCAGCGATCTTTGTCGGCGTCGGATTCTGGTTCGGCAACATCAAGCGATCCTTCAAGGTCAAAACGGAGATCTAGTGCAAGATCCTGGCAATCTTCACGCGCGGGCGACCCGGCGCATCGAAGGCTTCGGCACGTCGATTTTCACCGAAATGTCGCGCCTCGCGATCGTTCACAACGCTATCAACCTCGGCCAGGGTTTTCCCGATTTTCCCGCACCCGAGTTCGTCAAGGAAGCCGCGAAGCGCGCGATCGACGCCAACCACAATCAATATGCGCCCGCCATCGGCATAGCCCGGCTGCGCAGCGCTATCGCCCGGCGTTGGCTGAAAAAGCACGCCACGGCCTTTGATTCCGATGCCGAGATCACCGTCACGCAAGGCGCAACCGAAGCACTATTTTGCGCAACACTGGGTCTTTGCGATCCGGGCGACGAGGTCATCTTGTTCGAGCCCGCCTACGATGCCTATGCCCCGGACGTTCGGTTGGCGGGCGCTGTACCCCGGTTTGTGCAATTAAATCCTCCCGATTTTCGCATCCAAGAGATCGCGTTGCGCGCAGCCATCACGCCGCGTACGCGCCTCATATTCATCAATTCTCCGCACAACCCCACCGGTAAAGTTTTTTCCACGGAAGAGCTCGATCTTGTCGCGAAAGTTTGCATCGAACACGATTTGATTGCGATCTCGGACGAGGTCTACAGTGAAATGGTTTATGGCGACGCGATCCATGTGCCGCTCTGCACCCGGCCCGGCATGCGCGACCGGACGGTAACCATCGACAGCATCGGCAAAACGTTTTCGGTGACGGGTTGGAAGATTGGCTGGGCTCTGGCTGCTCCCGAACTGACCCGGGCCATTCGTGCTACGCATCAGTGGGTCACATTTTGCAACGCCACGCCGTTTCAAGAGGCGGCCGCCGATGCGTTGCAAGAGGCCGAAACGAACGGATATTATGAAACGCTTGTGGAAGCCTACAGCGCGCGGCGCGAGAGGCTGCAACACAGTCTTGCGGCGGCCAACCTCAGTTGCCTGCCGATTTCGGGTGCGTACTTTTTGTTGGCGGACATCTCGAAAACCAAGTTTCCAAACGACGTCGACTTCTGCCGACACCTGTTGCTTGAGGCGGGCGTTGCGGCCATTCCACCTTCGGCTTTTTATGCCGACCCAGGCACCGCGCCATCCCTCGTTCGCTTTTGTTTTGCGAAATCAGAGGCCGTCCTTGATGAAGCGGCCGTGCGTCTCGGCCGTTGTCGGTTTTGAATCACGGCAGCCGGTTTCACTGAGTTCACCGTGTACTTGACTGGTGATTCCGGTTTTCACGGAGCGCGATCGCTCCCGCGACGCCAAGTGTCGCCATACCAAGCCACCACAGGCTGATCTGCCACCAGAAACCCGGTGGGTTGTAGCGCCAGTGGATTTCGTGTGAGCCCCTGTCCACGTGTACGCCGCGCAATAGGCCGTCAGCGGTGACATCGGATTTTTGCTGGCCGTCCACAAACACCTCCCATCCGGGGTAGTTCGCTTCGTTCAAAACCACCAGGCCATTCGCTGGAGCTGTGATCGTCGCCGATACTGCATCTGCGTTGAACCGTGTTACACGACCCGCGACAGCCGCGGGCGCCAGGTTCGCATCGAGCGTGCGCATCAAGGGGCGCAACCAGATCGCGTTGGCACGGTCCGTGAGCAGCGCCTCGTCAACGACCGCACCCACGCGAACGCCATGACCATCGCGCATCGTGCTCAGGCTTGAAAGGACCGCGGGACCGGGCACCGCCTTTACGCCGCCGTACCACGCGACCCAGGGTGCTGGATGGGCCACCTCGACAACATGGGGCGATACCAATCGAAACACCTCGGGCAACAGGAGGGTTGGTGCCTGAGAAAAGGTCGACGCGGTCCAGCCCATGCGGTAATGCGGATCGAAAAAAACATACCGGATGTTGTACTCCCCCAGCAGTTGCGGATGGGCGTGAGCCGCCACAATCACGTCCCGGTACGAAGTCGTCGCCAACGGATCAAAGTTCTGGTAGCCGCGCATCTCACGCAGAAGCAAACGCGAACCCGATCGCGGCTCCATCCAGAATTCGTCATACACGCGGTAGTCGTACAATCCAGGAAGGCCGCGAATTTCGGGCCACCGGGGTGCATCGCGTTGTCGTGGCTCGAAACCGTGGGTATGCACGTGCGCAAACCCATGCGGATCGATGAACAACGCTGGCACGGCAAGCAACGCAACGCTGGTTTTGTAGCGTGCGGGCAGCCAAACAATAAGCACCGTCAACCCCACCGCCGCTGCAAGCATCTTGTGGCTCCACTCGACAGGAGGCGCATCCGTTGGGTGAAGGTTCGGAAAAGCGTTGAATATCCACAACACCAAGGCGCCAAATCCGAGTGCCATACCCGAAAGGGCGGCCGACCGGAGGTAGGGTCGGGTGCCGACCCGATCGACAATCACCTGCAGACCGCACGCCGCCGTCGGAACCATGTATATGCCGAACAAAATCCGGTACCGCGCGCACGCGCGGAACATGTCAAAGCCGGGCATATGTAGCACGAACCACGTGAGCACGGGTGTTTGACTCCCGAACGCGAGCACGAGGAAAAACACGGCCCCGATGAGGAACATCACGGAGCTACCCTGATCGCGACGAGCGCCCCAGGTTGCGCCCACCAGTGCGCAAAGCACCGCAAACAAACCCATGTAAGTGACCCACGTGCCACCTGTCGGCCAAACAAGTCCGATCATGGAATGTTCCCAACCAATAAAACCGTCGACGGCGTACGCAATGTCGCGCAGACCATTCGCGCGGATGGAATATTTCGTAAGGGCAAGCCCTGGAAGCACCACAACCGTCATCAATGCAAACGCGATCCCCACGGCGATCCCCAGGAATATCAGGCGACGACCGATCCGTCGGCGATCGCTTTCAGGCGCAGTGATGAGCCATGCACCACTGCGAAACATCGCATAGGGGAGGACCATCAATAAAACATAGAAATAGCCGGGCGGCGATCCGGCACTGACCGCAAGATATAACGATCCCGCGAGGCCTGCGGCCGAGACAAGCCGTGGCCGTGCGAGAACGGAGTCGAAGGCCATCCAGACAAGGGGCGTCCAGGCCATCGACTCCATAAAATTGTTGGTCTTGTCGCTCATCCACGGGCCGGTGATGACGGCAGCGGCACCACCGAAAAGCGCAACACACCAGTGAAACCTTCGCGACCGCAAGTACGCATACATCAACGACGCGAGCACAACATCGTGAAGCAATTCCTCGCCCTGCGCGATCCACCACGACACCTTGCCGACGAGCGCACCTGCGATCGCAAGGATCCAGTGTATGGGGTAAAAATATCCGGGTTGCGGATCGGCGTGCGCCGGATAACCCGCCCGTTCAAAGGGATTCCACAGGGGAAATTCTAATTTTCGGAACTGGTTCGCGAGATAAGCAAGATCGGGCCAGTAGCTATCGATGCGATCCCATCCGAACCCGGATTGTCCCAAAAACAACGGCGCCCACACCGCCGCCACGAGCCCCGCAAAAAGCAAGGGGACCACAAACCACTCTCGTTTGCGTGCAAGCCAGGAAACAAAACGCAAGACGACACTGTGTGCCCCAAAACCAGCTCAAAATCAACCTGAAGGATGTCAATCCCACTAATGGCGTCGCACGGAACATACAGGTTTGCTCTGTGCTAGTGCCCGCTCCGGTCAACCCACATGCCACTCCGATGGTTTCGTCCCATGGTGGGGATAGTCTCCTTCGTGTTCTTCCGGTTTGGGGACTGACACGACTCCGTCCATCCAAAAGAAGATCTGTTGCGAATTCGGATCGTGTAAGCACCACCCGCAAGCCAATTCCCAGTGCAAATCACGTTCTTGAAAGAATCAGGCGAGCCCCTTGCATTCGGCAACGTTGTTGACCGACCGGGCTGGTCGCGAGGCCGCTCGCCGCGAGCGCGCGCAATTGGCCAAGAAACTGATTGCCGATTCGTGCGAACGTCACAACATCAACAAGGGCGAATTGACCGTGCATGCAGACCGGGGGCTATCAATTCAGCCAAGACAGTGGCGCTTCTCCTGCCTGACCTGCGTGCTACGAAATCACATTTCCGGCCTCGCCAGTCGAATGACAATCCGTTTTAGGAGCCCATTTCAAAACGCTAGAGTATCGACCCGTTTTTTGCGTGCTGCATATGCCGCCCATCCCGAACGATTCCCTCGTGGCCCTTCCCTCGGCTGGCCGATTGCCCGACGCTGTTTGGATCAATCCACCCAAAACACCATCCGAATCACAAAATTCTACTCCGTAAACTATGACACCCGCTGTCTCATTCACGTTGACAGGTTCCGGATCCGTCGCAACTCTTAAGCACTACCTCGGCGGCGTTATTCTGTCGCAGCGGCAGTGCCTATCAGCCCGTGGAAAACGTCGCCAAACCGGGGCGCAACAACTGAACGGTTGATCAAGATCGACGGGAGGATGGAGACATGATCAGATGCAGGGCAGGTCGATGGGAAATCGAGACGGAGAGCAGCCGAATCTGTTTCTCGGGTACCAACAAATGCGGGGACCGAGCCATCCCTTTTATCAGGCGGTGAACATGGTCCTGAAGGAGCATCGATTGGACGAATTCGTCGAGGGGGAGTCGAGGCTAACACGGGAGGCGCTCTAAGCTTAACTTCGGTCGTCGCGTCCTGAGCCAGAATCTGGAGCCCTCGGTTCCCTCAATCGCGAGGCCCCGTACCTCTACGGGTTCCCGCCGGTGGAGTCAAGAATTCCTCTTGCAAGACTTGACCCCAACCCGGGGGAAACCGAAACCTGGTAGGATGTGCTTAGTTTTTACACGCTTGTGCAGCGTCGAACGCGTCCTCGCCAGCCGTCTCGCATTCCACGGCCTCAATAACCAAAGCTGCAACGAATGCTGCTGGGCCTGCGGTAAAAGAGGCAGCAGCAAGTACCGCTGACGCAAGACACACAGCCATCGATTTCGCCGATTCCTTTAACGCGTCGGAACAGTTATCTAGGACGATTGGAGGTACCGCACCAGAATCAACGAATGCCTTATACCTGTCCAAAATGATGCGGGACATCGTCGCAGCCAATGAATTCGGAGTTGTTGAGGACGGACTTACTCTCTTAACCATTTTCATACATTCATTGAATGGATCGAATTGTTGACAATCGTTGATCGTAGTGAAGGTTTTCTCGTCCAACCGACCCTTCGGTCCTATTCCAACGTTTTTCGAAGTGAAAGTCGACCATTGGCCGTTCCATATCGAACGAGTTAGGACGCTGCCATCGGCTCCGAATCTTTGGTAGAGTGTTCCAAGAAGTGCTCCCTGAGCGTTGTAAGTGTAGATTGTCAAGCCGCCGTTCACGTTTCGAAGCGCCCTGTAGGTCGAGATTCCTTGGCTTGTTTCACTTGTTGAGGTCGCGGAGTAAGCAACAACCTGCGTGGTTGGCAGGATGCTCAGTTTCGACGTTTCGTATTTGTTCACCATAAAACGTCCAGCGCCATGGCCCCATGTATTTGGCTGAACCCACGTCCCTGAACCCGCTTTACCAAATGCGGCTGCGACCGATCCTTTCGACAAGGTGACCATGTATGAATTTTCTAAGAAGTTGAAGTAACCAAGGTCGGATTTTCCGTCTCCATCGAAATCCCCCACGAAATGCTTGCCAGTGAGGTCGCCGAAAAAACCGCCTGAAATCCAGGTACCGGACCCAGCCATACCGAAACCGGACCCCGTGGACAGTGAGACCTGGAAAGACCGATCGGCACCGAAGTAACCGAGATCTTCACGACCGTTGCCATCGTAATCACCGACCAGCCAGCGTCCGTCGCTAGCTCCAAATGCGTTCGGCGAAATCCACTGACCGGACCCAAACCCGCCAAAACCGTTCCCAGTCGAGATCTGTACATGCAATGAATTGTTGCCTGGTTCAAAAAAGGCGAGATCCGCTTTTCCATCGCCAGTAAAATCACCAGTGAGATATTTCCCTCCAGAATTGCCGAACATATGGGGATTAATCCATCGACCAGTGCCGACGAGACCAAAGCCGCTTCCAGTCGAGAGGTTCACCCAGAACGAGTTGTCCGAAGGTTCGAAAAAACCGAGGTCGTCCTTCCCGTCACCGTTAAAATCAGCAACGTAGTAATTGCCACCCGGGTGTCCAAAAGTGTTATTGAGCCACGTGCCGACGCTCGAGAAACCCGAGCCAGTGGACAGCCGAACCCGGAAC
>JAYUPZ010000059.1:0-5040 GCA_043759805.1 Myxococcales bacterium
CGACGATCTTGAAAGCAATCCCACCCGGGTAACTCTTCCGCGCTTGCTTGCACGTCTTACGGGCGGAAACGAAGCCGTCCTGCAAGAACTATTGCGCGAGCTGGTCGTCACAAAACGTACGGCGAAACTATCGGCCGACCCAACCAATCGCCCCGGCACTGGGTTCGAGTTGCTCATTTCCGTCTACGAAAGTCTGCGCGAAGGCGGCGTCTCGCAACCCGCAGGCATCGTCGTCGCGGTGAATCGGGCAGAGTTGCCAAAGGACGATATCGTCGACTGGAGCCATCGCATCGGAGAGGCCAGTGCCAACCAGGAAAAGCGCATCGACCTCAAAAAGCTGCTGCAAAAAGTCTGCGCCGAGCCCACTGCCACCGGCGCTACTGTGCGTCCAATTGTGATGGAAATGCCCAATACCGTGCCGAGGGTTCGGGTCGCAGCAGGATTCTCTTCGGCGTTTCGAGGCCTCATCGCGAATGCAACACAGAGCGGAGGCCATGGCGCCATCACCTTGACGTTGAAGTCCACACGGGAAGAGGTTCAAATAGTCGTGAACGTTCCAGCCTGCACCGGCGCGCTCGATACCGCTGCTGTCGCGCGGATCCGAAGCATCGTCGAGGCTGGCTGGGGAAGATTCGTCGTACAAAACCCCACCAACACCAACCTCGAAATCCACATCGATCTACCGATTGCGGTCTAGGTTCAGCCCTATCAAGCGCGAATTGCCACCAACTCTTGGGTCGTTCGACCCATCGGCTCGTGAGATTCCGCCGGAAGCGGCAACTCAACCACAAACGTGGCACCAAGGCCCGGGCCATCGCTGCGCGCTCGCAATTTTCCGCCCATCTCTATCATGTGGCAGGCGCTACCATGAAGGCCAAACCCGTGACCTTTGGCTTTCGTCGTGAACCCCTGTTCAAAAATGTGCGCCAAATTCTCGGGTGCGATGCCCGAACCATTGTCCGCTATTTCGATCCGAAGGGTTTCATCCTCGTAATCGACCGTCATCGTAACACGCTTGGGTCCGATCTGCTGCTCGACCGCTTGTTGGGCATTCGTCAAAAGGTTCATCAAAACCTCGAACAATTTGTGCCGATCGATCGCCACCTTGCGTGGATTCTGAGTGTAAGTACCGAGAATCTCAATGTTGCGCTTTTCAAAAGAGGGCTGCACCATTCTAATCACCGAGTCGAGCACGGTGTGAATCGGGATGATTTCGACTACCCCATGGCGTACCCGGGCAAGCTCTTGTTGGCGTGAGATGATGTTCTTGATGTGGTCGATGTTTTCGCGCAGCGATTCAACCTCGTGCATCACACGCGTTCGTTCCTTGGACACCGCCTCGGATAGCGCAATCAAGAAGGTGGGAACCTTTTGCCCTCGGGGATCGGTTGCAAGAAAGTTGTGAACATTGTCCCCCTGATCCTTGAGCAACCGGGCCATTTTTTCAAGGTTGGCGCCCGCCGAAGCTCGAAGTGCCTCGTGAATCATTTCCGAAGAGACATTGACGCTGTTCAAGACGTTTCCGACGTTGTGCAACACTGTGGTGGCAACGTCCGCCATACCTGCCCTTCGGGAGGCGTCGATGAGCTGAACCTGGGTGTTGTTCAGCTCCTCTAGACTGCGAGCCAGATCGCCATTGGCCCGTGACAACTCGGCAGTACGGTCCGAAACCCGCTGTTCCAACGTTTCATTCAACTCGGACAGTGAATCGAGCGTCTGCAAGGTGAATTTCAGCAATGGCGCGATGTAGGCGTTCACGAAAAACACGCTGATCAAGATGCCAGCCACGCAGCCCGCCGCTGCAAGCAAGAGGAAGCGTTGACGCAAGCGATAGCCTGATTTCAAGCGATCTTTTGAAATCACAACGGCCACACGTCCAACTTCTTGCCCCTCGATGCGCGACGATACCCATGAGGAAAAGCCGTCTTCGTCCTGGCGAAGCTCCCCCTCTTTGCCCACAAACAAGAGCGCAAACTTTGAGGGGACCTTGCCGTGTTTCGCGACCACCACACCCGTTGCATCAACCGCAACCACCGCACGAATGTCACCTTCCGAGCGATAGTCGCCAAACGACTCGGTTACCAGCGTCACATCCCCAAGGGCAACGGCCACATCGGCAGCAGCGGCCACTTCGCGCGCACCGCGCACGGCCTTCCAACGCAGATCGGCCTCGACAGCCGCATTGAACTCGGCGAAGACGCGATACACGAGCACGGTCGCAATGGTGGAACCCACCAGCACAAGACCCGTGATGAACACGATCAGGATCGCTCTAAATCGCTGCCGGGTCAGCTTGCGTGCAGCCTCCGGCGGCGGAAGCTTGGTCATCTCGGACCGGATCACTGCGACGACCTCGACACCAGCGCCATCGCGAGCTTGTAATCCAACTCGCCCATCGATTTTCCTTCGATGCGTATTACCTTTAGTCCCTCAATCACATCATTCGGCGACAGGTATGCGATCGTACCGGGAAACTTCGCGACGATTCGCGCCAGGTTTCGCGCGGGCGCAATGCTTCGAGGGGCACCTTTTTGTCCGCGAATCTTGCGATCAATCCAGAAACGCGCCATTGCGTCGGCATCCATTCCTAGAACTTTCGTGTCAAAGTTCAGACGCTCCTTGCTGCCGGGTGCATGGTTGAGCGGAACCAAGACGTTGCCCTTGTCGTCCCGCAACACCTCACCGAGAAACAGCCGACGCAAGGACTCGGCATCAAGGTTTTGCAGCGGCGTCCCCTGCGAAACGACAACCACCAGCGGTCCAGAGCCCGATTCAGCAAGAACCCCAGATGGCGCGAACGTTTGCATCGACAGTGCGACCAGCATCGACAAGGTGCGGATGGTTTTTAGAAAACCCATGCGACCTGACCTCGTAAGCCGGAAATCGAGTCTTGGCCGTTTGAACCCGGCAACGCCCCCGGGAACCAGGCAAAGAAATAGTCAGCCTTTAAAACCAGGTTTGGCCGCGCGCGAATATTCAACCCAAACGTTGTGGTACCGATCGTGGGTGTTTGTGAGATCAAATGTGCCCGTTCGACCATGAGGAACGGCATGATCCCCCAAAGACGCGTCCGATATCCGATGAGCCCGTAGAATCCCCAGCGCCTTCCGTCCGGTTGAAACGCGACATATCGAACTTCGCCGGCCGTGGGTCTCGCGGGATCTTTGTACGTCAGTTGCTGAACGATGAATTCGCTTTGCACGTGAAGGCCACCGTAGAGCCATTTCAGATCGAAAGCGCCTGCCTTCTCGTCTTGATCCAAGACGGGCGTCGACTGATATTGCGACCCTTGGTCGGCTATCGGTTTACCCGCGTCGGCAGGGTCACTAATAAAGCGATCCGATCGGCGTGTTTCGGTTCCCATGTAACCGGACATGCCAACGCTGAGTTCACCGAGCAGACGGGTCGTTGTGTAAAGTCGCGCGCCCAGACCCTTATTGCCGTTGGTATCCGCGGTTGCATCGGTTGGACCACGACCATTGGATACGGTCAGGTGGTACCCCACCAAAAACGATGGGAACCAGCGACGACCATGCAATTCCAATCCGGTTTGTCGCTCGGGGATTAAAGCCTCGGTCACCACGAAGGGACGCCGCGTGGCGATGACTATTGGCGAACCGTGATCCACGTTCCAGATGCCATAAGGGGACAAAAATTGTCCCGCCCGGATCGTGAACAATTCGTGCAACTCATGTTCAACCCAGGCGCGCTCGATTTGAATGCCGCCCCATCGCAGCTCTCGGTGCAACTCCACCGGATCTTCCACGGTGGTGTTTGTGAAATCGACCGAGCCATCGGAACGATCGACGGACCTTGCCCCATTCGGCATGGTCATGAACCGAACCTCGACCAGGCTGCGCGTCCGAGGGCCGAGGTTTCCACTCAAATAAAGATTCAGATTGCCAAAAATAAAACTGTCGTATTCGTTGACGATTGATCGCCAACGGTTGTCTTTCTCGAAAAGTATCTTTTGATACAGAAGATCGGAGAAGCCGTAAATCTCAAGGTTGTTCTCGGGCTCCGAGGGATCCTCCACAGCCATGAACGAAGTGGGATCGTCCTCTTCTTCGTCGGGCGTCGGAATGGCCGGCAACAGTTCCGGCGGCTTTTCTATTTCGGGAAGCGGCGTTGATGCTTCCGGATCCTGCGGAAGCGCCTGCGCAGCCGCGATCTTCGAAGACAGAAGCACAAGTAGGCCCAGAAGTCCGCCGCGCCTGAACCGCTTCAAGGGCATTTCTCCAAACAGACGGTCGACAATCCGTAAGGCGACAGATCGCAACACAGGTTCTTTCCCGGGCAATCATTGCCTCCGATCGAGCAGCCCTGCACGACACAGTAATTCTGTGTGGGTAGACATAGCTTCGCATCGGTCGATGCGCACTCCGCCGATGACTGACACGGCGTTCCCTGTCCTCGGGGCGCACGCCGACAGAACGGCGACGACGCGGAAACGTCGCAACGGTAGTCCAGAATGCAGTCTGAATCCGTAGCACATCCAGTCGAGGTACAATAGCCACCAGACGCAACCGCTGCGCAGTGAAGATAAGGAGACTTCGTACAGCTCATCGCATTGACACACGACGCCCCAAGTCCGGGAGGAATGGCGACGCAAGCACCGAGCGAATTGCGACCAAATCCCGACGGACAGTCGCATCGACCCGCCACCGGAAACTCCCCCGCCGGACAGCTGAGACAACGGAGAGGTTCGTCGGTCGACACAACCGCATTCGGAGCACAAACGCACACGTTGTGATCGTCGAGAATCTGGTTTGGTCCGCACTCAAGGTCTGCATCCAGCAGACAGCTCGGGCCAACAATCAGAATTCCGAGTCCGACCAAAATGGAATTTGGGATGCGCGACGAATGTCTAAACAAGGTGCCCTCCGTTGCCCCCCGGAACAACTCAGTCGACGTCGTAGAAAATGGAATCCCGTTTGGTCATGAACCGATCGATAATGGCAACCGTCTCCGCTGGAAGATCGACGAACTGTAACCCGATACCGTAAGTTTCGGCGCGATGCAGCGAGGTGTTTTCCCGAA
>JAYUPZ010000060.1:0-2344 GCA_043759805.1 Myxococcales bacterium
GAAAGCAAACGGTTGCGGTTTGCTTTGTCTGGATCCAGCGCACGCAAACTCCGCCGTGTCGGGGTCAACCTTCTCGCCGGGCGTTTGTTGTCGCGGTTGATGTACCCCCTCATGCCGGGCGAGATGGGTTCGGATTTCGATCTGGAAACGGCACTTCGGGTGGGCACCCTGCCGGTCGTTGTTTCATCGACGTCGCAAACCGACACCCTCAAGTCGTACGTGCAGATGTACCTGAAGCAAGAAATCCAGGCGGAAGCCCTGGTGCGGAATTTGCCTGGCTTTGCGCGTTTTTTGCCCGTGGCGGCGATGATGCATGGACAGCTGCTCAACACCTCGAATCTCGCGCGCGAATCGCAAGTTGCGCGCAATACGGTCGAGGGGTTTCTCGAAATTCTGGAGGACACCTTGATGGCCTTTCGACTGCCTGCGTTTGAAAGCAAACTGCGGGTTAGGGAACGCAGGCACGCCAAGTTGTTCTGGGTCGATGCAGGGCTGGTTCGCGCCACCAAGGGATCGCTGGGATCTGTGTTGCCCGAAGAGCGTGGACATCTTTTCGAAGGGTGGCTGGCCAACCTGTTGCGGTTTGCTCGCGATACCCACGATGCCTTCGACGAAATGTGGTACTGGGCGCCCGCTGAAGCACGCAACACCGAGGTTGATTTTCTGCTGCGGAAGGGCGACCGGTACGTCGCGATTGAGGCGAAGTCCTCAACACAGGTCGATGCACGGTCACTCGCGGGGCTGCAAGCGATTGCGTCGCTGCCGGGCTTGCTCCGGCGCGTGGTGGTTCATCCTGGTGCAGCCGAAATACGGATCACGTCGGAGGGAATCGAGATCGTCGGCGCGGTTTCGTTCGCGCGTCGGCTTTGCGAGGGTGAGCTTTTCGGGCAGCTGCCCGAGCCGGATTAGAGGCTTGCCAAAAGTCGGTCGTAATCTTTGTGGTTCCCGATCCAGAACCAGGTGATTCGATCTCCTTCGAGCAATCCGAGCGCGCGGTGGTTCAGCGTGACACGAACCGAGTAGACCGGTTCCTGGTCGCTGACCCTCTTGAATCGTAGGCCGGGATGGGCCGGACTGTCTCGAAACAGGCGGTATGCGCGACGCGCTTGTTCCTGGATATCCTTTGGCAGCTCGCGATAAGCGGCCGAGAAGCGCGGGTTCGCCTCGGAAATCACATCTTTTCCGGGTCTAGATCCGTTGCATCGCCTCTGGCCCGACTGGCACGGGCCTCCTCAGCAAGCTTGCTCAATGCGGTCTGGGAGCCCGCAAAACGGCGGGCCCAAAGCTCGTCGTCACGCAACTCTTCGAGGAGCCATTGGGCAACTCGATCTTGCTCGTCGGCCGGTAGCGCTGCGAGCTTCGCAATTGCAGCATCAAGCGTCTGCGTCATGGTTCAATTATAGCGCGAAACAAAGTGCGGGCCCAACCGCTGATGAACGACCAAATGTGAGACGTGGTCGGCGCCCAACTCTCCTAGTTCTCGCGTAGGCAGACCGTGCCGGGACAGCCGGGGGATTCTTTTTGTAGCAACAAGAACGCGGCGACTGCGCCACCGACAACCGCAGTGGTCGCAACCCAAAACCAGGGACTGGCGAAAACCGAGGGGTTCTTCTTCTTTTGGTTCTCTGGGATGTCCTCGTCGCGAAGAAGCAGCACGTCGCGCTTTTCGTATTCGAAATGGCCGTCGCCGGCTGTACCCGACATGCGGCCGTTGCCGGTCGGCGCGGGATCGGGAGCGGGCGTTTCTTCCACGACGGCCGGCGCCGCTTCTGCGGCGGCTTTCTTCAACGATTCGTCGATTTCAGCCAGGTGCCCTTTGATCTCGTCGGCCTTCGCGAAGTTCGGCTCAAGCTCGAGCAGCAACTCGTAGTTCGCCTTGGCTTTTTCCAGCTCGCCAGCGTTGCGGTAGCTGTGACCGATATTCAACAAAAACGCGGGCCGTGGCGCTGCCGCATAACCCGCCTCGAACTCTTTGGCCGCTTCCGGATATTTACCCTCTTCGTAAAGCTTGGTTCCCGCAACAAAACGTCGCTTGCCTTCAGCAGCGTCGTCAGCGGCCATCGCAGGAGAAACAAGTCCCGCTGCCAACACCGCAGCCATCACCCAGGTCCATCGTTGCGCACTCATGAGTATTCTTTCTACTAAAGAACAGGGTCTTCGGTCCAGCCTATTCAAGCCCTCGTTCACGGAGGGAATCATCGTCTTCTCCATAGAGGTGTCCAATCTCGTGGGCAAGCGTCGTCGCGATTGCGCGATCCAGCTCATCTTCGGTTGTAACCGATCGCAAAAGATTGCGTCGGAACAGGACGATGGTTCGACCGGGTCGATCGAACTGATTCGGTCC
>JAYUPZ010000061.1:0-10580 GCA_043759805.1 Myxococcales bacterium
GTATTCGGCTTCGTTAAACCCGACAAGGACGGCCTTGCCAGTATCGATGAGCGGACGTTTTATGAGTTTCCCGTCTTTGGCCAGCGCAGCGAAACACTCTGCCTCGGACATGCCGGCGAGTTTTTCCTTGAAATTGCCTTCGCGGTAGCTTTCGCCGGAAGTGTTGAAAAACTTTGCGACGGGTTTGCCAGAACGCTTTTGCAACTCGCGCAGTGTCGCGGCACTCGGTGGCTTTTCAACGATTGGAAGGGACTCAAACGCGACACCCTTCATCTCCAACCACTTGAGGGCTTTTCGGCATGTGCTGCATTTGGCGTACTGGAAAACACGAACGGACATGTGACATTCTTAACACAGCTTCGGCTGCATTCGACGTTGCAAACGTGTATCGTCGCTCGCCGTGGAACACCTTTTTGAGCGTCGCCGTCACCTGTTGCATTTGCTAGGTTCTGCCGTCACGTTCACCGGGTGTAAGACTGCGGGCGGATCTGTCGTGCCCGTGGGCAAGGGAGGACGGGCGCTTGAGCGTTTTGGCGTGATTTTGAACACGATGGCGCCGGCCTTGAAACAAGATCCCCGGGGCACGCTGGTCGCGCTCGCGGGCATGGGTTTTCAGGAGATCGAGTTCCGGGACACAGCGAATCTGGCCGTTGCCGAGTGGAAGGCAATTATGTCCGAGCTTGGGCTGAAGGGCGTGGCATCCGGCGGATCGATGCACGAGTTGTTGAACAATACGGACGCCATCTTCAAGTTTGCCCACACCTTCGAGACGCCCTACGTCGTTTGTTATTACCCGTGGCCTACCGGGAAGAATGAAAAGGGATTGGTTGGGTTTGATGAACTCGCCCTACAATTAAACACACTCGGGAAGCGCGCGAAGGCAGAGGGCTTGCGGATTGCGTATCACAACCACGATCTTGAATTCGAGAAGGTCGATGGCGTGTCGCCCTACGAACGCCTGTTGCAGCAAACCGATCCAGCGTTGGTCACCATGCAGATGGATATCTACTGGGTGAAGAAAGGTGGAGCCGAGCCACTCGATTTGTTGCGCCGGTATCCCGGGCGATTTGAACTTTTCCACGTCAAGGACATGGAACGCCCGCCCGGTGCGGAGCGTGTTTGCCTCGGGGAGGGGCGCATTGAATTTGCCGAACTCGTGGCGGCCTCCCTTGAAGCGCAAGGTCCCCGTCATTTTATTTGGGAACGTGAAGGGGCACACGAAGCGGAAGCCCAGCTGGAATGTGCACGGATAAGCGCGATGTATCTGAAAGCGCTTCGCTATTGACAAATGTCAGCGGCTCTTCTCGCTGAATCCGCTTTCATTGCGTGGTGCCGCGACTTTTACCAGGTTCTCGCCCGGTGTTTGTTACCATCTGAAAACTATTAACAATCTATCGCCCACGCGAAGTACGGAAAAGTGGCAATGGTTTCCTCGTCCAGATCGGTAATCAACGCATTGCGCCTGGCACCGATCGTTGCGCTATTTGTTCCTCTCTGGGCCTGTTCCGGGGGAAGTGCAGACGACCTCGCTAACGCTGGTGGCAGTGGAGGGGACGGGTCGGGTTTGGTTCCGGGGAAGGCAATTGATGGCACATGCAGCGATGGCGAGGCGGCGCCTTTCCAGCTCCGCCGATTGACGCGCGGTCAACTCGACAATTCAGTGCGCGATCTGTTGCACGTCACAAGCCTGGCTTCGACGGGGCTCGCCGCTGACGAAAAGGTGGGATCATTTTCCAGCAACATCAACACGCCAGTGGATGCCTTTTTGGTCGAGAAGTATGAACAAAATGCGGAGCGCCTCGCATCAGAGGCTGATGTAAAAGCCCTCGCGAACTGTGGCACACGGACGGGCATCGCTTGCGGGACGGCATTCGTTTCCGAGTTCGGTCGACGTGCGTTTCGGCGGCCGCTCGATTCCGAGGAAACCGAACTGTACCTTGCTTTATTCAAGAGTCGTATGACGGATGAGGACGGACTCCGGTTCGTCATCCGGGCCATGCTGCAGTCGCCCAATTTTTTGTATCACACCGAGTTTGGCGAAGGCAGCGAACGGTTGACTGAGTACGAGGTCGCCGCTCGACTATCCTTCATGCTTTGGAATACGACGCCCGACGATGCCTTACTTGATCTCGCAGGGAAGGGTGGGCTGGCGAATCCTGCAGCAATTCGTACGGCGCTTGACGGAATGTTGAACGATCCCCGCGCTCGAACGGGTCTGCGTGGATTTCATACGCAATGGCTGGGCCTCGACGAGATCGCAAGTTTGGGCAAGAGTACCGCAGCTTTTCCGAACTATATGCCCTCGTTGAACGCGGCGATGCTGGACGATGTCCATCGCTATATCGACCATGCATTTTTCGACGGCGACGCGCACTTGAAGACCCTTTTAACCGAAAGCATCGGCTTTCCATCGAAGGAACTGGCACAGGTCTACGGTGTCAATGCTTCGGCCAATGTGAACGCACCCGTTGCCCTCGATCCGTCACAGCGTGCAGGTTTGTTGACCTTGCCCGCGTTCATGGCCACCCACGCGCATCCGGACCAGACCTCACCCGTCAAGCGTGGGGTTGCGATTCGTCAGCGGCTTTTGTGTCAGGATCTTCCTTCGCCACCTGACAATGTGAACAACGCGGTCCCGATGCCTTCGCCCGACGCGACCACCCGTGAACGCTTTGCAATCCACGAGGAGGATCCAACTTGTGCTTCGTGCCACCTGCTCATCGATCCAATTGGGCTGGGCTTCGAGAACTACGACGCGCTTGGCGCCTACCGGATGATTGAAAATGGAAAGCCCATTGACGCTTCGGGTGAGTTAACCGAGGCGGGTGACGTTGACGGTTCTTTCGTCGGTGCGGTCGAGCTGTCGCAAAAGCTGGCGGGTAGCGAGGTGGTTGCGGAATGTATGGTGCGGCAATGGGTTGAATACACCCTGGGTCGCCGAACGGGCGAGGGTGACGACTGTTTAATCAAGGAAACGGCCAAGGCATTTTGGTCTGCTGGAGGCGACGTCAAGGTACTTCTTGGGACCCTGGTCACAAAACCAGCTTTCTATCAAATGTCATACGAAACGATGAAGGGTGCAGAGCGATGAAGCCGCCGTTGTTGTCGAACTGGGTTTCGTCCCCTCGTACCAGCCGCCGTTCTGTTTTAAAGGCCATGGGTCTGGCGCCCGCCCTGGCACCGTTTGTGCCCCTCTTCGACGCTTTCGCCGAAACGAGTCCAAAACGCTTGCTTTTGTGGTTCACGCCGCATGGCACTGTGTACAACAAATGGCGAACATCCGGACCCGCCGATGCCCCGATCCTTGGGCCCATCATGGCGCCGCTCGAACGCCACAAGAAGAACATCGTCAACATCGAGAACATGCAGATGAACCCCGATCGACTGGGGGGCAATCACACGAAAGGATTTCCGCTTCTGTGGACCGGGCGCGGTGTGATGCCGGGAACAACCTTCGGTGATCATGGCTGGAATTATTCGGCCTCGGTGGATCAGGTGATCGTGGATGGGCTTAATCCGAAAACGCCGTATCGCAGCCTTGAATTTGGCCTTCGCTCGGGTGGATCGAATCCGGGGCGCCGCATGATCTACCGTGGCTCTGCCAAGCCACTCGAACCCGAACAAGATCCACAGAACGCGCTGAAACGGTTGTTCGGTAATCTGGGGGCGAGCAAGGAGCAACTTGAGGCGATGACCGCCGCTCGCCGAAGCGTCCTCGACACGGTCAACCGCGATCTCGGTATTTTCAAACGCAAGCTTGCGGCTTCCGAGCGGTACAAATTGGATGCGCATTTGAACGCCATCCGCGAAGTGGAAGCGCGGATCAGTCTGCAAGTGGCGTCTTGCGCAGCACCCACGATTGCCAAGAAGGTCGATGCACAAAGCGGCCCCTCCACGCCGGATGCATGGGTCCAGCAAATGGATATGATTGTGGCCGCCTTTGCATGTGGCCTGACCAACATTGCCAGCATGCAATATCGGCTTGGCGAAAATGACGGCAGTCCGTATTACACATGGCTTGGTGGAACGATGGATCACCACACCTCCACCCATGAACCGCCCCTCCCCAACAGCAAGGCGTGGGCCCACTGCGAGCAGATCTACACCTGGTACAACGAGATGTTCGCGAAGTTTCTCGACAAGATGGCAGCCGTTCCCGAGGGCAACGGAACGATGCTCGACAATACGATGATTGTTTGGGGCAGCGAGGTCGGATGGGGAGCATCTCCTTCGGTCGCGAAGATTCCCTTCATCGTTGCGGGCGGACGCAACCACGGTGTCCGACTCGGCCAATCGCTCCGCTTTGGAGAGACGCTTGCAACCTCCCCTCAGCACACGCGTCTTTTGGTTTCGATGTGCAACTACATGGGCCTCCCGCAGATTCAATCGTTCAGCGAAAAGGACAACGCGACAGGCGGTCTACCGGGCCTGTTGGTGTGAATCGCGTCGTGACGATTGTTTTGCGCCTCCGAACCGGGCAATGTTTGGTCGATGCATCGATATAGCCTGGCCATTGCGTTACTTCTATCTCTGAACCTCGCATGTCGTCAGCCTGAGGCGGCCGCGCCCAAGGTGGCCGCTGTACCCCCACCAACTCCGGCTATCCCGCATAGCGAGGGGGAGGGTAACTTCACCGTCGGCCCCGATTTCACGATCGATCCCGACCTTACCGATCGCGGAGCGCCGCAGGGACGCCGCTTCGATTTTGTGATGTCGTCTGCCGACAGCTCCATCTTTCGCGGCGAAGACGCGACGCTGAAGCCGGAACACCAGCATCCGTTTACACGCAAGATCAGCGTTTATGTTCCGGCAGGTTATGTCGATGGTACGGGGGCGCCATTCATGATCGTGCACGATGGCCCCGGACCCTTCGATCGCCTGAGCCGCACAATCGATAACCTTTCGATCTCAAAAGATCCCAACCGCCACCTTCCGCCTCTTGTGCTCATTGCGGTCTCCAACGGCGGATCGGACAGCAAGGGCAGCGAGCGAGGCCTCGAATACGACACCCTGTCGGATCGCCTGGCGCACTTTATCAACGACGAGGTGCTTCCTGCCGTGCTCAACAACGCCGAGCTCCGTTCCGTGTTTCCTCTATTCAAGCTGACCTCGGATCCCTGGGGACGTGGTACCTTTGGTTGTAGTTCCGGTGGCGCGGCGGCATTTTCCATGGGATGGTTTCGGCCGGATCTCTTTGCACGTCTCATCACTTACTCGGGCACCTTCGTCGATCAGCAAGACGATGATGCGCCAGAGGAAGTGGCATATCCGCTGGGCGCGTGGGAATACCATTCAAGCTTGAAGCTCATCGCGAATTCGCCGGTGAAACCGTTGCGGATCTTTCTACATGTCGCCGAGAACGACATTGGAGTGGCGTTGCCGGAGTCGAGCTACCACAATTGGAAGATGGCGAACGAAAGGATGGCCGCGGCGTTGAAGGCCAAGGGGTACCCTCATCGATACGTCTACAGTGTCGAATCCAAACATTGTGACGGCCGTATTTTTGACAAGACACTGGCTGATACCATGGCCTGGATGTGGCGAGACTATGTGCCTGCGGCGAACTGATCGCCTTGGCTGTCGGAAGGTTCGATGACACGTAGCGCAGCAATCTTCATATTGTTGGCCGGAAATTCCGCATCGGCGGCGACACCGTCGCACATTCGCTCGTATGTGGAGCAGCACTGTCTCGACTGCCACGAAGGGGACGGCGCGAAGGCGGGTCTCGATCTTGCGGCTCTCGGAATCGCGCTCGGCAATCGAAAGACCTTTGAATCCTGGGTCAAGGTGTATGACCGCGTGTCCGATGGTGAAATGCCACCCGGCAAGAAACGAAAGCCCTCGGCAACACAAACCAAACAGTTCCTGCGTGCCCTGGCCGATCCGCTGATCGCAACGGATCGGGCGCGAGAGGCTGCGCAGGGCCGTTCAACCCGACGAAGGTTGAACCGTCACGAATACGAAAATACCCTTCGCGATCTTTTTTCAGCGACGTGGTTGCAATTGAAAGATCTACTCCCCGAGGATGGTGAGTCGCATCGCTTCAACAAGGTGGGGGATGCGCTCGATGTGTCTTTTGTACAAATGGCGCAGTACCTCGCGGTGGCCGAAGAGGCAATCCGTCAGGTCATTCGAGCCGAGGCTGTGCGTCCAGAGCGCAAGACGACCCGTTACCACGCGCGAGAAATGAACAGCTTTGTCGTACCGATGCGCTATGGCGAGTTCAATCGTAGCGCTGACCGTGCGACGTTTCCGACCCTGGGCTACACAGCGCAACCCGAGGTTCGGGCCGGAACGCAACCCATGACAGTTGGGGCGTCCGATCCCACAACCCGCGAACTTGAAGGGGTGGGCGTCATTGCCAGTTCCTATGAACCCATCGAGCCGAAGTTCGACCGCTTCGCTGCAACAAGCTCGGGTCTGTACAGGCTCCGCCTGCGCGCTCACACGGTGTGGCTCGAACCGAACGGTCCCGACTGGCACAACAAGCGCAGGTTGTGGGAGGCCGATCTCGACAAGGTTTCGCGGGGGCGACGTTCCGAGCCAGTCACATTGTATGCACGTTCGAGGTCGGGATCCTTGCGGCGGCTCGATGCGGTCGACATCGAACCCGATCCGACGGTTCGAGAAATAACTGCCTACCTGTTGGCCGGAGAAACGATTCAGCCCGACGCGAGCCGGTTGTTTCGTTCGCGTCCACCAAGGTGGAAAAATCCACTAGCGACCAGCGAGGGCGTTCCCGGTGTCGTGTTCCGCTGGCTTGAGGTCGAGGGCCCCATCCTGGAACAATGGCCAACCGCGGGAAGCAAACTGTTGTTTGGCGATCTTGAAACCCGCACGCTTGCCAACGGCGAGTACGAATACGTATCACAGTCACCGGAAGCTGATGCAAGTCGGTTGATGGAGAACTTCGTTCGCCGCGCTTATCGCCGTCCGGCAACCGAAGACGATCTGAAGCGTTTTCTTGAGGTGGTTGAACGCGCAAAAGGTACCGGTGCGTCGTTTACAGAATCGATGATCGCAGGGTACATTGCGGTCCTTTGCTCGCCCCGATTCGTGTACCTCGAAGAGGAGCCGGGGGCGCTCGACGATGCGGCGGTCGCATCCCGTCTGTCGTACTTTTTTTGGAATTCGCGACCCGACGATTCGCTTCAGTCTCTCGCTGCATCGGGAATGCTGCGTCAACCCGGGTCATTTTCGACGCAGGTTGAGCGCATGTTGCAGGATCCCAGGTCCGGGCGGTTCATCGAGGCATTCCTCAATTATTGGCTCGATCTGCGCAAAATTACTGCGACCTCGCCGGATGCCGAGTTGTATCCAGACTACTATCTCGACGATCTCTTGCTCGAATCGTCAACGGCTGAAACTCAAGCATTCTTTGCTGAACTTCTGCGGAACAACCTGCCTGCTCGAAATTTGATTCAGTCTAACTTTGTCATGATCAACGAGCGACTCGCGGACCATTACGGGATCCCGGGTGTGAAGGGTGTCTCGATTCGCAGGGTCTCCGTTCCCCGTGGCAATCCCCGTGGAGGATTGTTGACTCAGGCCAGCGTGTTGAAGGTGACCGCCAATGGTACGACAACCTCGCCGGTCCTTCGCGGGGTCTGGATTCGAGAACGCGTGCTGGGGCTTCCGGTTTCGCCACCACCGCCGGGGGTACCTGCGGTCGAGCCGGACATTCGGGGCGCCCAGACCATCCGGGAGCAGTTGACGAAGCATCGGGCTCTTCCCTTGTGTGCGACCTGCCACCTCAAGATCGATCCACCGGGATTTGCTCTCGAAAGCTTTGACGTCTTCGGTGGATGGCGAGACCGCTACCGTGCGATCGGAACCGCCGAGCCCGTCAAGGGAATCGGGAAAGCCGGACATGACTTCAAATTCCACCTGGCGCAACCCGCCGATGCTTCGGGCGTAACACCATCGGGCCAGAAATTTCGTGATGTCTTCGAGTGGAAAAAGTTGTTTCTTCGAGAGGAGCGCCAGATCGCACGCAACTTGGTGCAACAGCTGGTTGTCTATGCGACAGGCTCTCCGGTTCGATTCGGCGATCGCGCGCGGGTCGAGGCGATTCTGGATCGCGCGGCCAATCGACGGTACGGCGTTCGAACGCTGGTGGCCGAAGTGGCGAAAAGTGAGCTTTTTCTAAACAAATGAACCGTCCCCGAAATACCGTGTCGCTCAAACCTTTGAGCCGCCGTCATACGCTTACGGCGATGGGCGTGGCGATGGCGCTCCCAGCCCTGGAGGCCATGTATTCACGCAAAGCGTCGGGTGCCGCGAAGGCGATTCCGCGACGCTTCCTTGCGGTTTGCAACAACCTCGGCGTGCTCAACGATCGTCTGTATCCGAAAGAAGTCGGACGTGACTATCAGCCGTCGCCGTACATGGAGCCGCTTTTATCGCACCGCAAGGACATCACGCTCATCAGCGGTTCGTCTCATCCCGAGGTCGATGGTGGCCATCCTGCGGATATTTGCTTCCTGACGGCGGCCGCTCACCCCGCGAGCGGCGGGTTTCGCAATACGATTTCTCTCGATCAGATGGCTGCTCAGTACATGGGTCACCTGACGCGATTTCCAACGTTGACCCTGGGCGTGAACGTCAACAATGCCCCACGCAGCCTGTCATGGACACCGGGGGGAGTGGTGATCCCGTGCGAGGAGAAGCCCGCTGTTCTCTACCGGAAACTATTTCTGAAGGGCAGCCCCGCCGAGGAAGCTGCCCAGTTGCGGCGACTCGCAATGGGTCGCAGTGTGATGGACGCAGTGGGCGAGCAGGCGAAGTCTCTGGAGAAGGGCTTACCCGCCGTGGACCGGGAGCGGATGGAACAGTACTACACAAGCGTTCGCGATCTGGAACGACGGATTGCTGTGTCCCGGCAGTGGGAAGACGTGCCCAAACCAAAGGTTTCAGTTCCAGAACCGAAGGATTCAGATTCGCCCAATGAGTATTTTCAGCGCACGCGTTTGATGTATGAGATGGCTCGGTTGGCCTTCGAGACGGATTCGACTCGGTTGATTACCCTGATGCTGGATAGCGTGGCGTCTCCCGTGGTGACCGTTCCAGGCTCAACGATCAAGGATGGGTACCACAGTCTGTCACATCACGGAAAGTCCGAGGAAAAACTGGCCCAGCTTGACGCCATCGATCGCGAGCACATGAAGTTGCTCTCGGAATTGTTCAGCGGTCTCAAGAATGTGAAGGAAGACGGTGCGGCACTATTGGATCGAACCATGGTTTTGTACGGGAGCAACCTCGGGGACGCGAACACACACAGCACGACAAACCTGCCGATTGTATTCGCCGGCGGTGGTTTTCGTCACGGCCAGCATCTTGCGTTTGATCGGACGCGCAACTACCCGCTGCCGAACCTTTTCGTAAACATCTTGCAACGTCTCGGGGTTCCGGCAGAGCGGTTCAACAGTAGCACCGGCACGATGACAGGCATCGAGGCGGTTTGAACCCGGTAAACTCGAGGGCTACGCCGATACCAGCTCGCGTAATTTTGCGACCTGAGCTTTTTCCGCCATGACCACAAGGCGACTCCCCGCGACCAACTGAGTATCGGCCCTCGGGTAGTAGACCGGTTCTTCGCGGGTGGGAAACACGATGGCGAGAATGGGGACACCAACGTGTTTTTCAACACCAAGCTCGCCAAGCTGGCTCCCCGCCGCGCGCGAGTTCGCGCCGATCTCGATTTCCTCAATGCGCCAGATGGATTCATTGGCAATCGCAGCCGTTTGAGTGGGCCGCAACATACGATCCAAAAATCCGACCACATGAGGCCGGACCAGTTCAGAGATAAGACGCATTCCACCGATCTGGTTGGGGATGACGACCGCGTTGGCTCCGGCGCGGAGCAGCCGATCTCGGATGGCGGGCTCGAAGCCACGTGTAACGATTCGAGCCTCCGGGTTTAATTGCCGAGCCGTGAAGGTAACGAATAGGTTGTCCTTGTCCGACCCCAGCGAAATGATGATACCGCGTGCCTTGGCGACGCCCACCTTCTGGAGCGTGGTCTCCTCGGAAGCATCCCCTGTGATGTAAGGAAACGCGCAACGTTCAAGCGCGTGATCGATATGAGCCTGGCTTTGATCAATCACCACGAATCTTTCACCGACGGCGGTGAGTTCCACGGCGACGTGGACGCCGGTATTGCCGATGCCACACACCACGGTGTGGCCGGAAAGCTTTTCGATTTCTTTGTCCATTTTGCGTCTCCGAAGAATGTTGGTGAGCTCACCCTCAACGAAAAATGCGGTTGTGACGGAGGCGAAATAGACCAAGGTCCCGGTTCCCATCAAGATGAGACACATCGTGAATACTCTACCGGTACTGCTTTCAGCGAGACCCGGCACTGTTTCCCCGAACCCGACCGTCGATAGTGTGATGACGGTCATGTAAAGCGCATCCAGCCATTTGGCATCCAGGATCAACTGGTAGCCCGTGACGCCGATGCCAACGACCACGACGATCGCCAGCAATGCAGTCATGAACTTTCGCTGAATTTCCATCCGTTCGGGGGAGTGTAACTCAAAACCTGAAAATCGAATTCGACGGATTTTAAGCCGACAGGT
>JAYUPZ010000062.1:0-5035 GCA_043759805.1 Myxococcales bacterium
ATTGTGAATCATGACGCTCGGGTGGTGCAAGGCGCACGCCAACCGAAACGTGCGGCGTACGGCCTGTTTTGCCGTGTCTCATTGCGACCGCTGCGATCACGGAGATCCCACCCCGCGAACCCAGAGATCATAGGGCACCGCGGCAAGTCGCCCCAAACCAGCGGTCCAACTGGCAAAGACGAAAACGTGGGTTACAATCGCCCGCTAAAGATTTCTACGCACATGTCCAATCTGGGTCGCATTGTGGTTGCCATGTCAGGTGGGGTCGATTCATCGGCTGCCGCGGCGCTGTTGCATCAGGCTGGCTACGATGTGATAGGCGTGACCTTGAAGCTGTACAACGCCGCTGGTACCTCCGCGAGCGTTGGCGGTCGTTGTTGTAGCCCCCGCGACATCGCCGATGCGCGCCGGGTGGCCGAACACCTCGGCTTTCCGCACTACGTTCTCGACGAGGTGGAGCCATTCACCGAGGCGGTGATCGACGACTTTGTTTCCGAGTACCGCGCCGGTCGTACGCCCAACCCATGTGTGCGCTGCAACGAAAAGATCAAGTTTGGTCCGCTCTTGTCGTTTGCGCGCTCGGTTGGTGCCGAGAAGCTTGCCACTGGCCATTACGCGCGCATCGAATCGGGACCCGAGGGGGTTCGCATCTTGCGTGCCGTTGATCGCGACAAGGATCAATCGTATTTCCTGTTTGGCGTTCGAGCCGAGATCCTGAGCCAGGTTGTGTTCCCGGTTGGCGAATTGCCGAAGCCCGAGGTTCGGCGTCTGGCACAGCTCGCCGGTCTGCCAAATGCCGACAAGCCCGATTCTAACCAGATCTGTTTCATTCCCGATGGCGACCATAAGGCCTTCGTCGAGAAGCGGGGTGGGGCAGGTAAAACCGGCGTCGTCTTGAGCGAAACCGGCGATGTTCTCGGTAGGCACGAAGGCACCCACCACTTCACCATCGGCCAGCGCAAGTCGGTACCCGGCGTCGACAGCAAAAAGCGTTTCGTACTACACATCGACGCCGATTCAGGCACGGTCTACACCGGGCCGCGCGAGGATCTGGGTCGGCGGGAGATTCAGGTCGAATCGATGCGCTGGTTGAGTGCGACACCCTCCGAAGGGTCGCCCTGCGAGGTCCAGATCCGTTACCGATCGATCGCGCACCCGGCGCGCGTCTACCCGGGTCCCGGCGATAGCGCACGGGTCGTGTTCAATGCGCCTGCCGAGAGCGTCGCGCCCGGTCAGGCTGCGGTTTTCTATTCCGGCGAGCAGGTTTTGGGCGGCGGCTGGATCGCCACGGACGACGTGTTCGTTCCGTTGCGCCGGCATGCTGCAGGCGCAACGGTGGCCTAGTTTGCTAGTGGTTGCCGTGGGGCGGAACGGCCGCGCCGCTGCAACCAACCAGGAACTCGAAGTCGCAGCCCTGGTCAGCCTGGGTCACGTTATCGAGGTACATCTTCACGTAGCCACGGATTGCGTGGGGAGCAGGCGCCAACCAGCGCGTGCGACGTTCGGCAAGGATCGCATCGCTGACATCGAGGTGTAAGCGTCGCTTCGGTACGTCGAGTTCAATCATGTCGCCATTTTCGACGAGGGCCAACGGACCACCAATCGTCGCTTCCGGTGCCACGTGTAGCACAACCGTGCCGTAGGCTGTTCCACTCATCCGTGCATCCGAAATACGAATCATGTCTTCGACGCCCATGTCGAGGATCTTCTTCGGAAGCGCAAAGTTGCCGACCTCTGGGAATCCGGGGTAGCCCTTGGGTCCGCAGTGTTTCAACACGAGGACGTCATCGGGGAGAACGTCCAGGTTGGGATCGTCGACGCGCGCGTGGTAGTCGTCGATGTTCTCAAACACGACGGCGCGGCCCCTGTGGCTCAACCGTACGGGATCAGCTGCCGAAGGCTTCAAAATGGCGCCCTGAGGTGCAAGGTTCCCGGTCAACACCACGATGCCGCCCTGGGGCTTAAAGGGCTTATCGATGGGGAAGATCACGTCCTCGTTGTAGTTCTTCGCGTCCTTGACGTTTTCCCACATGGTCTTGCCGTTGACGGTCAATGCTTCCTTGTTCAAACGATCGCCCAATTCGCGCAGCACCACAGGCAGTCCACCTGCATAGTAAAAATCCTCCATCAGGTATTTACCGGAGGGCATCAGGTTAACGAGGCAGGGGATCTCCCGGCCAAGGCGATCCCAGTCCGCAAGCGAAAGATCGACACCGATGCGACGGGCGATGGCGATGAGGTGGACGACTGCATTGGTCGAACCCCCGATGGCACCGTTCGCCATGATGGCGTTTTCAAAAGCGCCCTTGGTAAGGACCTTCGACAGGCGCAGATCCTCGTGCACCATCTCGACGATGCGACGGCCCACCATGTGGGCCAGGACATTGCGACGTGCATCGACGGCGGGAATGGCCGCGTTGGTTGGCATGCCCACACCGAGGGCTTCAACCATGGAGGCCATCGTCGACGCGGTGCCCATGGTCATGCAGTGACCGGGCGACCGCGATTGGCACACCTCGGCTTCGCGCACGTCATCTTCGTTCCACTCACCCGTCTTGAGCTTTGCCGAGATCTGCCAGAGCAAGGTTCCCGACCCAACCGTACCACCACGGAAGTGACCGTTGAGCATCGGTCCGCCCGACAATACCAGCGTCGGCAGATCGCAACTCGCTGCGCCCATCAAAAGTGCGGGGGTGGTCTTGTCACATCCGACCATCAGAATGACGCCGTCAATCGGATTCGCGCGAATGGTCTCCTCCGTGTCCATGGCGGCGAGGTTGCGCCACATCATGGTGGTGGGGCGCATCAAGGTCTCTCCGAGACTCATGACGGGAAATTCGACCGGGAAACCACCCATCTCGAGAACACCGCGTTTGACGTATTCAGCAAGTGCACGAAAGTGACCGTTGCACGGTGTCAATTCGCTCCATGTGTTACAGATCCCGATAACCGGTCGGCCGTCGAACATGTGATCTGGATGGCCCTGCGAGCGCATCCACGAACGGTACTGCAAGCCGCCTCCGCCTTTCTTTCCGAACCAGCCTGCGCTGCGATACTTCTTTTTCTCGTCGCTGTTTTTCTTACCGTCGTCGTTGGATGACATGGACGGCCATTCTGGCTTTAGTCGCCCGGGAATCAAGTTCTTATTGGTTCGGGACGCTTGGCTGCACCGGGTCCTGGAGCACCGTTGCAGGGACGGCTGCGACAAGAAGGATCAGTGCGAACGCGTGCCGTCGCAGGATCGCCATCACTTGATGAGTTTCGAAATCGCTCTGAAATCGTCGGTTCCCGAAACGCCCAGGGCATCAAACAACACGGTTTCGGTGACGGTCACCACTGCCCCAAGTTCGCGAATTAGATTGAGTCCTGCGTTTTTGTTGGCGAGTGTTCGCGACACGACCGCATCCGCCGGTACATGAACAGTGGCACCCCAGCGCAAGAGGCCGCGTACCGTTTGATAAACGCAAACGTGCGCTTCCATGCCGGTTACGATCCACTGGTGACGTTCGGCCTTCTCGAAAATATCGGAGAAAATCGGCTTGAACGCAGGTGCGTTGGTGCACGAGAAGTGGGTTTTCTCGAATTTTGACGTGAGCACGCCTGGCGCCGAAAGGCCGCTTGCAATCGTAGCGGCCGTGGGCCCAAGGCCCTGTGGGTATTGTTCGCTGACCACGACCGGCCATCCCTGGCGTCGAGCAAGTTCCAGAAGGAGACTGATGTGCCGTTCGCAGGAGATCCGCTCAGCCTCGGGCATGACGGCAGCAAGCCGCTCCTGAAAATCAACAATGAGAAGTGCCATGCGTTCGTCACGCAGGCGGTGCTTTTCGATAACGGGACCGTTCACGTGAACAACTTACACCCGCGGCTCGAAATCGGCGAAAAAGCAGATGCGCCTAGTGCTGCATTGCGATCGGCCGACAGGTTCCGGCCTCGAGGATGTGTTCCGTCAAAGATTTGTAGCGGTCCTCGACCGGCCGATCTGCGGTTCGGGCGCGTTTTCCGGGGTCCGAAATGGTCAGGTTTTTACCCATGAGCTCATCCGGAACGGAAGCGTTCAAAGCGCGAACGAGTGCGTGATACAAAACAGCAACCCGGTGCGGGTAGTGCCGCGCATAGCCCGTTGGCTTGTAAAGAGGACCGTGGTTGTAATGTGCCCAATAGGCGTGGGTGCGGTGGCGGCATTGCCGAAAGTGAACTTTCTGGCTGGGTTTGCGATGGGCACTTGTGTGAAAGGTTTCGGGTTCGATGGCACCGCCGTCGCGATAGTGAGCCAGCATTTGGGCACCCGTGGCGATGTTGGTCAACGGATCAAGAATGTCTTTCCAGTGCATGCCCCTGACCAGACTGTTGGTGCAACGTCCCTTATCGTTGATGAGACAACGAAGGCCCATGAGACCCCCATCGCGCGCAAAGATTTCACCGTTTTTTCGGGTCATCCGATCGGCCTTGTCGTCTAGGTCGCTTTCCGCGACGGCTACGGCCAACAAGAGAGCAGGGTGGAGGTCGTACTTTTCGGCAGATTCAATCATGCCCTTCGCGACCGTCGCGCAAAGTTCAGGGGACCACCGAGCTCGTCCGTATCGAATGCGCTCTTTGAGTTTGCAAATCGTGCTGGCCAGACAGTCAGATTTGACTCCGTGCGCCTCTCCTCCCTTGGGTTCTGCGGGGGAAGACGCACAAGCTGTAAGGCTCGTTCCTGTCACGAGGGAAGAAGGATCGCCCGCGAGTGTCGAGAGACCGAGAATCAACGATAATGAAAACAAGTTTATTTGCCTTTAGTGAAGACCGGGATGGCGTCTTGTAAGTCCCAACGGCGACTTGCGCTGCATCGGGAAACGACGGTCTTGTTTACGTTCTAAAACGTTTTTACGGGGTCACACGAATCCCGTCAACCGAAAAGTACCTGCAAACACAAGACTTGCCTAAAACCGATGAAGCAAAAGCGCGTATCGCCACCGCGATGGATTTTACTAATTGGCAAGCATTTTTAACGCAACTCAATAGTCATCGCCAGCTTGTGCAAACACATTTTGAT
>JAYUPZ010000063.1:0-10562 GCA_043759805.1 Myxococcales bacterium
CGCGCGTCCTCGCGGATTGCACCAGCTCGCCTCGTCACCGGTCGCCTCCTCGGGAGGGCCATTGCCGTTGCGACTGGTGTCGATGACGAAGGGCTTGCCACCCACGCCAGCCGACAACGTCTTGCCGTAGGCGACAAGTTCATTCGTCGCACGGTAGTTTGAAACGTTCAGCGCAAAACCGGTCGCCGAGGCAATGCCCGCCAATTTTAACCGTTCGATCATTTCGTCAGCAGGCACCCAGCGAGAGTGTCCTGCATCGATGTACACAAAGACGTTCCCCAACCGCGCAAAGGTCGCGACGGCCTCGCGAATCAAGCCGTAACGCTCTTTCAAACCCGCCTCGTCAAGACAGGTGCCAACGTGGGCTATCGCATCCGGTTCGAGGATGACGACAGAAGGGGTTGAACCGAGTCCGCGCGCAAAACTCGCAATCCACTGGCGATAAGCCCCGGCAGTGTCCAAACCGCCCTTCGAGTACATACCGCAATCGCGAAACGGAATGTTGTAGGCCACGAACACCGGCAGGTACTTCTTTCGCCCCAGTTTCTGTGCCTGGCGGTGAACCCAGGTCTCGATCTCGCCAACCCAGCCACCTGCCCACAGGACCGTGGGTTGGTTGGCCATTGATTCGAGTGCACGAGCCACATCCGGCTGTGCGTCGCGGAGACGCCGGGCGTAGCCCGCAGCCGCCGAATTTGGATCCGACCAAAGTCGAGCGCCGACGAACGGATTGCCAAAGGGTGCGACCGACGGAACCGAGTCCGCGACGGGGCGTGACCCGACCGATGTGCAGGCGCCCATCCAGCTTGCGAAAAAGGCGCAGAGCCCAATCCCGTTGACCGGCGGTTTGCGTGTCATCATTGCGTTCGAAAGAACACGATTGAACCATGATTCGAGAAACCCAAATGCAAGCGTCGCGACTCGCCCTGACTCTGCTCGCCCTCGGTGTGCTGACCACAGTCGCGTGTGGCGGCGATGACTCGGGACCCTACACGGTGACACTCGATCCTCAGAATCCGGACGTCGTTGGAAGCCGCGACATTGTGGGCACAATTTACCTACCCGCCAATTTTCCGGGAGGCTGGTTTCGTCTCGGTCTGAACCGCAGTCGGCCCATCGCGTTCGGTGTGTTCGACGATCAGGCCTTCAGTGACGCACCCGCCGGCATTGACCGTATTCCATACCGCGTGCGCGGCGTCGGCAGCGGCGCCTATTCCATCTTCGCCGGACTCGATATCAACAAGAACGAAAAATTTGAGGACAATGAACCGGTCGGCTACTACGACGGCACCGTTGGGGCGCCTATTCGTGACACAGCCACGTTGAGACTCTTTACAATCGAGGGGTCGAAACCGAATCCGATCGACTTTGGAATCGGTGTGGCGGCGCCAAACCAGGACCCCTCGTTGCCCTAGGGAACAACAAAGCCGGTGCCCCGTTCGAGCGGATGAACCTGCGCTCGAAATGCCTCGGGAAGATTGGACTGCAGGATCGCGACCGAAACAGCACCCTGCGACACCATGTCCGTCTGCTGGGCAAAGATGTGCGTCGGCTTCAAACGCTCTACAAGAATTGCGGATCGCTCAAGATGCGTGGCGTAGACTGTCGGCGAAACGAACACGGCATCGATCCCCTGCAAACCAAGGTGCTCATCGGTTAGCATCGACTCCCCCGGTTGCAAAAAGGTCTTGCCGGCGAGCTTGAATACGTAGCCGCAATTGTAGCGAAGGTTCTCCAACAAGGCGGCCCCACTCATCGCCACCGCGTGGTTGGCCCCCCCCTCCACCGAATGAATGGGTTGAATCGATACGCCTTTTTCAACGAAGGAAAACTGGGGACGCGGGATCTTCAACAAGCGGCGGGGAATTCGCAAAGTCGGTTGTGACTGGAGGCACGATTGTGGCACCACAAAGGTGGCGCGCCCTGAAACTGCAATACGGTTCAGCGTTTCGGGATTGCAATGATCTGAACGATTGCTCGTGACGAGCACCAGATCCAAAAGACCTGCCGCCTCGTCCATTGAAATGGGCGGTGATCCACGGGGGTTTCCCAGTTTTAGGTCGAGATCAATCCCGACCACAACACCTGCACCTTTCAGAATCCATCCTCCGTTGCCCATCCACCACACGCCCACGCCCGCCCGGTGGGCGCGGATTTCTTCCGCCAGACCAAGGATGGACGCCGCCGACGGTCCCGTCGGGGCTTTCGCGCCGCTAAACTCCAGAATGATCCGAGTCACTGGATCGATGGGATTCGCGAGACCACCCACAATGCCATTGTGATCACGTCCGGGAACACCGATGAATTCTGAACGGTTGTGACCAGCCACATGCAGGGCGGCAACAAAGTACCGGTTCTCGGCAATGCGTGTTTCGGTATCCTTGAGACCGACGATTGCGATCAGCCGTGGCGCATCCTTGCGAACGTGAAACAAAGGCGCGGCTGCATCGATGAACGGCGTTGTCGTTGCGATCCCGCGCTGTTCGCGAACCGTACTATGCGTGGCCATTTGCCCTGCTATCGGAATGAGACCGGCCAGGTCGGCAGGCGACAGCGCATGGGGTTTCAGATAGCCTGGATCCATGCCGACCATCGCCGTCAGATAGCCACCCGCCGAATGTCCGCCGACGAATACGCGTTTTCGATCGCCACCGTGTTTCTCGATGTTTTTTACGACCCAGGCGACGGCCGCTGCTGCGTCTTCGATGAAGACTGGAAACTTCACCTTGGGATAGAGGCGGTAGTTTGGCTGCACGACAGCCAGCCCGCGTGCGGCGAGCGCCATGGCTTCGACCTCGCTTTGCCTGTCCCCGCCCGTCAAACTACCGCCGTGGAACCAAACCAGTACGGGAAAGCGAACTGCCGCATTCGTCGTGGGCGGTAGGTACAAATCCATACGGCAACGCTCGCGCTCGTAGGCGGACAGCTTGCTTCCTTCGCGATAGGCAACGTCCCGCACAACCGATACGCCCGGCTGTACACCGGCGGCCGACGCCGTGACAGCGTGTAACAGGGCGTAAGCAACGAACAAACACGAAAACAAGCGCGACATCGGTCGGCAGTGTGCCACACGTTGTGGTCACGCTATTGCGGAATCCGAAACGAGAAACGGCCCCCTCCGAGCGCAATGCGTCCCCCACCCAGGGGCTTTAACCCAGCACCCACGCGCAAAGGCACGCCGGATTCCGTGACAACAGTACCCGGTTTAACGCCCGGCAATTTCAACTCTGCCCTCATGTTGGCGGGTACCGAAACACCCAGCAACAGGGCATCGCCATCTTTGGTCCAGGACACCTGAACCGGACCGCGAGGCGTGGGAACCTGAATGTCCGCATGCGAGAGGCCCTCGGGCTGCGGGTCGATCAACACGCGGGAAAAACCCGGTTGCAAGGGACGCACGCCCGCGATCCAACGTGCAACGATATTGGCGGGCGCGCTTCCCCATGCGTGGTTCCAGGTCAAATTGGGCTTGAACGATTCACCCCACGCCTCTGTTGTCATCGTGGCACCGACACGCAACATATTCAGCCAGCTGCGTTCGGCATCCGAAGTCATCAGAGACAAAGCGTACTGCGATTCCCGCGCCTCATAAAGGGCGTCGAGCAAGAACTGCGCACCGTAGACGCTGCACGCCATCCCACGGCTTTTGATGTGGGCGACGACGATTTTCTTGCGCGTCTCCGGCACGAGCCCAAACGCGAGCGCGAACATGTTGGCGTGTAATGAGGCATGCGCCTCTCCTTCCCCGTCCACGTACACGCCACGTTTGCCATCGAATAGTTTCTTATTGAATGATTGGTAAACCAGCGCCGCGCGCAGGGAAAATTCTCGCGATTCGGATTGCCGTCCGGTCGCATGTGCTATTTCGGACATCAACCGCAGCGTGCGATAGTGAAACGCATTCATCACGGTGTTGATATCGGTGAATACGTATCCGTCTCGTTCTCCCTCGGGTGCGTTCCCCTGAAAGACCCGCGTTCGCTTGCCGTCCGCGGGAAGGCCCGGAGGCCAGTCGACGTTGTCGAGCATGATATCGGGGTGATTGGCAACGTGGTTCAATCCGTCGAGTACGGTTTTGGTCACAAGACCTGTTCGGGTACTGATGAGCCCATCCTTTCGCGCAAGTGCAATCAAGGCCCGCGCCTTCAGATGTGCATAGTTGCGTTCAAGATGTTCGGTATTCGCCGTATACATCCAGTCGAGGTGGGCCATGAACACGGCGTGCATTTTCCACTCGGTTGGCCAGGATGGATGCCACAGGAGAAACTGATTCGTGTATCGCCCCACAGCATATTCGCGATCGACGGCGTAGTGCCCAAGTTGTTGTACAAAGGCGTCGGCCTCATAGGGCATGCGCTCGCGGTTTCCGTCCGAATACAGCGCAAGAAAGGGTGTTGCTTTCAGCGTGTGTTTGCAAAGGCCCCACACGTCATTGAGTCGCGCGTCCGAACTGGTGAAGCGGGCAGCGTTTTCGTCGAAGGGGTAATAGAGCGCAAGTTGTTCGGCACCGGAAACCACAACATCGGTGCTGCCTGAAACGACTTCTGCGAAACGGAATGGAACGACCTCGCGCATATGCTCGGGCAAGGTTTGGCTGTGCGGCATGTTGGCATGGTGACGCGGCAGATCGACAGTGACGATCTGTTCTCCTGCTTGAAGCGACAACGACGCCTCCGCGTATCCGATGTTGGTCTCACCTCGTTTCTTGTGTACCGCATCCCCGTCGCGGCGCTCGCCGAGAAATACCCGTAGTTTCAAACCCGGACGCGGCGAAACAACCGTCATGCGAAAGGTGGCAAAGGCTGCCTTTCCAAAATCGAAAAAGTGGTGCCTGCCGTCCACTCTCTTTTCGACGTTGGGCTTGCGAACCTCGAAGTTCGGACGCTGTCGATCTTCGAGAACGGGGTTGTCGCGAAGCGTGACCCATCGGCTTTCACCCGGAAAGGCAGACGCAGGCAATTGTGTCGGTGTCGTGTGAAACGTTTGAATGATGCTGTAAGCGCCCTCTACCTGATTGCCGTCCCAGGTCTTGACCCGCCAAAAATAGTCCATCCCCGGCTGCAACGCCGTTCCACCGTGAGACACGTTAATAGACTGGTCCGACTGAACCTTGCCGCTATCCCATACGTCGGGCGCGCTATTCTCCAGATTCGTACGACGGCGTGCGACCTGTATTTGGTACGCCCCCTGCCGCGCACCCCGCTTCGGATCACTCACGATCCAAGCAAACTCCGGGGTAAGATCCCTGATGACCGCCTCTCCCGGAAAGCGGAGAAGTTCGACGGTCAAACCTGTTGGCGGTCCGGGTCGATCCGCGCCGTTTCCGATTGCCGGGTGAGAACAAGCCCAAAAGATCAATCCTCTCGCGAGATTGAGCCGTAACGACACTGGTCCTGGGAAAGGGTTCAAGGGCGCGATTCTAGCCCGGTTCCATGCCCGTTCTCAAACCCGACTCACTTCAGACGAAAGTCGTATCCGCCGATGGCCCAATATTGTTGGAAACGTTTTGATGCCGTTCGACGCCAACGAAATTCTCGAGAACATCGACGTGGGGGTCGTGGTCGTCACGCCGAGTGGCATCGTTCAGTTCGCCAATCGAATGGCACCTGCCACCTTTGGACTTGCGATCAATGAATTCATCGGAAAATCGTTCCACACATTGTGCGCGGACGCCATCGGTGCCGACGGCAAGCGCCTGCCGGAAAGCTTTCACCCATGTGATCTCGTAAGCCAAACACTCTTGCCGGTGGCCAATTTCGTCATGGGGGTTGCACCTCCAGGGTCGACTGACCGCATCTGGCTCCGGGTCAACGTCCGCCCCAAGCTCAATGCACAGGGCGGACTGGATTCGTTGTATTGCAGTTTTACGAACATCAGCGATGCCAAACGCCAGCAACAGTCAACCGAAGACATTTATCACGCCGTCATTCGTGCAATGTCCGAAGGCGTCGTGATCCACGAACAGGACAGCTCGATCCGACTAGCGAATCCGGCCGCTGAACGGATCCTCGGAATGACCACGGCGCAAATGACGGGCCGGACGCCACTCGATCCCAGGTGGAAACTCTCGCGACCGGACGGCACGCCGCCGGGGTCCGAGGACATCCCATCCGAAATCACCCGCAAGACGGGAATCGCATGCAAGGACAAAGTTCTGATCGTCCACCGGCCCACCGGCGAACGCGCGTGGCTGAGTGTCAACAGCGATCCTTTCGACAGTGGTGGCGCCGCAGGGTTCGGAACCGTGGCAACGTTTACGGACATCACGGCCGAACGTGACACACGGGTCGCACTCGAAGAAAGCCGCGCCCATTATCAACGAGTGCTCGACGCACTTCCCGGGGTGGTTTACGAATTCGTACGGCATGAAAACGGAGAAGGTCAACTCCATTTTGTAAGCCGCGCCGTGATCGATCTGCTGGGTATTACTGCGGCTGCATTGCAAAATGCCTCCAGCCTCTTGCTTGAGCGAATTCACCCGGACGATCTGACGAGCCTGGCGGCCACATACAACGAGGCCGGGAAATCGCTGCGCATCTGCGAACGTGATTTCCGCATGCGAAACCAACAGAACGACTGTTGGATGTGGATACGCGCCCGTGCGATTCCCGAACGCACACCGGATGGCGTTCGATGGACCGGCGTCGCCATGGACTCAACTCAGTCACACCTGCTGGCCGAAGGCTTGCAGCGAGCACAGCGAAGGGAAGCCATGGGCGATCTTGCCGCCGGAATCGCGCACAACTTCAACAATATGTTAGCCGCCATCGTTCCCAACCTGGAAATGGCTTACGATGAGGCAAACGAAGCCTTACGACCCATGCTTGCAGATGCGCAAAACGCAGCTCGAAACGCCGCGGAACTCGTCGCACAGCTTCTGGCCTTCGGGAAACAAGAAGCCGCGACCGATGCCGGCGCAACGGCGGATCTTGTTGCGGTTGTCAACGATGCAATCAAGATCTGTCGCCGTACGTTTGACCGCGGCATTCGAATCGAAACGTCCATCTCTGCTTCCGAGGCTTTTGTTCGCGGCAAGGGAAGCGAATTTCAACAGATTGTATTAAACCTCATCCTGAATGCGCGAGACGCCCTCGAAAACCGTGCGTCGCCGCGGATCTCTATCACGCTATCGGTGGAGAACGAACACATCGATCTCGTGGTGCAAGACAACGGTGCCGGCATGGACGAAGAAACCTTTCGGCGCATCGGCGAACCCTTCTTCACGACGAAAGAACCGGGGCGTGGGACCGGACTTGGTCTTGCGACGGTATTCCAGTCTGTTTCAGCTGCCAAGGGAACGATCCAGGTCGAATCGAAGCACCTCGAAGGCACTTCGTTCCATCTCCGTTTCCCGCTCATCCATCGATTGCCCCCGGCCATTCAACCGACTGTCCGTATCGACGCCAGGTTCTCGGGACGAATCCTTTTGATCGACGACGAGGAACTCGTGCGCCGGGTCCTCGGCCGCATTGTGATGCGATTGAACCTGGAGCCGATCGAGCTCTCAAGTGGCGATGAAGCTGCCGAGCGGATCGAGGAACTTCTTGCCCTTCATCCGCCCGTGCGAGCGGTGATTCTCGACCTTTCCATGCCGGGCCTGCCCGGAACCGAAGTCCTGAAACGTATCCGCAAGCTGCAGCCCACCCTGCCAATCATCATTCTCTCGGGCCATATCCTCGCGCCCGAAGATCTCAAGGAAGCTTCCTGGATCCTGCAAAAGCCAGTTTCCAGCAGCCAACTCAACGCGGTACTGGATGAGGTTTTGCGGGATTGATTCTGAACCGCCCCAGCCGGGCGCGTGGGGCTTCCATCGTTCAGAGCCGGGATACTTGCGAATTTCCCTGTATCCTTGCTAGCTTGCGGTTCATGACCCTCCCCGTATTGGCCGCTTTCGTCATCGCGACTCTGGTAACGGCGTGTGACGATGAGGGTGGCGCGCGGGACCAAAGTTACGGGACCGACGCAGCGGTAGGGTACACGGGCCCTGCGCCGGACGCCTCATCCGGGAAAACAGGCGACGCGGCCGTCATGGCCAACAACCCGGAAAAAGCCAACACTGCGGTCCCGGATGGGGTCAATGATTTGGGCGTTACCGCCGATATCCACGACGCGGCGAGTTCAGACTAGTGTTACCCTGGCGAGCCCGATTGAGCCGCCACCAACCGTGAGAAGGACCGGACCGGAGCCAACAGATGCAGACCACACCTTCACAGTTAGCAGCCGTAGAGTGGGAAGGCGGCTCGCTTGATGAGCTCGTCAACATGCTAGCCGCGCCAGCGTTGGCCGTTCGGGTCGAGGTGCGCACGCCTTCAGCGGGCAAGCCCAAAAAAGTGGGCGAGATCCACATGGTCGCGGGCGGCATCTACGAAACGATCGCAGGCGAGCTACGAGGAGACGAGGCGCTTGCAATGTTGCGCGCGACGAGTCCTCTGTCGTACCGAATTCAGGCGCGACTCCCGAACCCCGATGACGGCGGCCTGCTTGTTCCTGGCCCGAGCGAAGGTACGCTTTCGGATCGCTCCGTCGCAGCGCTCATGCGCTACTGCGAGCTTTACGTGCTTTCGGGCACCATCGAGATCTGGCGAGATACTGATCGCGCAATCGTTGAGTACCTAAAGGGCGAGATCAAAAAGATTGTGGTCAACGATGACGCCGACGAAGAGCGTCTACCCGAAGTTCTCGGCTGGGACAGCGGCGGTTATCGAATCATTCAGGCTGCCTTGAACCTCCCGGCAGCTTCGCGAACCCCACAGCCAGTAACGACGACCGTCCCGAAGGCAGCGGCCGTTGCACCCTCCGTTGCACCGGTCGCAGCAGCCCAGGCTCCAGCGGCAGCGCCCGTGGCCGCAACACCTGCAGCCACACCCGCGCCGGCCTCCGCGGCTCCCCCTCAGGCTCGCACCATCTTCGGAATGGCGCCTCCGAATATTCAGCAGATGGCCAAGGATATGCAGGCCGCAAAGGACGCGGCCGCTGCCAAGGAAGCCGCAGCCTCCCAGGCAAGCAAGGAAGCCAGCAACGCAACCATCCGCCGCGTTCCCGACGAATCCCAAGACCCGAATCGCTCGACCTCTGCCGGGATGCGACTGGATGTCTATGACAAGGCCGATCCGATTCGTACGACGAATCCAGGCGTGCCCGTCGTTGCAACCCCGTCGAAGTCCTACGACGCGGCTCCTGCCGAAAAGCAACCCGATTTGACGACACTGCCCGAGCGCGAACCGGCAGCGAAGAGCACCCCGGCAAAGTCCGCACCGCGCGAAACCGAAAAGGTTGCGACCCTTAACAAGCTGGAAAAGCCACAAGGCAAGAAGAACAAAAAGAAGGGCGGCGGCGGTAGCGCTGCGAAATCCGACAAGTCGGAACGCCGACCTTCAACCGAAGAAAAGCGTCCCCTGGTGGCAGCGCCCTCGAAAGAGCTCACAACGCCACCGAAGGGTCAGATGTCGATGGCCTCGTACATCACGATCGGCCTCGCACTTGGCGGCGCCATCGCGGTCATCTACTGGCTCATCCAGCTCGCCTCGAACTAAATCCGCGACAACCGAAAGCGACATCCGGAAGTACGATGTTTGCGCGGGCGATTGCAATTCATCAAAAGACCCGTAAACCACGCGACATCGTGTGGAACCGGTGGTTCGCACGGCCCCTCGCCTCGCTGGTACTCGTCGGCATCGAGAGGACCCGACTTTCGCCCAACCAGGCGACGTTGTTCTCATTGCTGCTCTTTGCTGCTTCGGGTGTGACGCTTGCCGTTGATCTGACGACGCGAGGCCTGGTGCTTGGCATGGTTCTCTTGCAAGCGTCATACGTTTTCGACTGTGTCGATGGACAGCTCGCCCGGTTGCGTTCGGCGTCATCGCCAGTGGGCGCGCATCTCGACTACCTGGCAGATGAATTGAAGGCGCTGACACTCATCACAGCGACCAGCCTGCGTTTATTCCAGACCGATCCGCACTGGCCGTGGTTGTTAGAGGGCATCCTGGGCGTCTTGTTGACGGCCTTTGGATTGACGCTCACCACGTTTGTACGGCGTCCGGAATATCGCGCGGCCACGGGAGCCCACGTGGATCTCGGTGCGGGTGACTACGGGGGTGGCCTGCCGACGGTGGCGCCAACACCGCGACCTCTTCCCATCCGCCTCGTCGAATCGGTGGGGCACTTCATCGTTCACTACCCAAGCCACATCACGTTGTTTGCGATCGCAAACCGGATGGACTGGTTTCTACACGCCTATCTGGCGGTAAACGCAGCACACGCGGGTCGGACGCTGCTCGGGGTGTTTCTTCGCCTGGGAAGGACGTCGCTGCCGCGGGATACGCCGTAGAGGCATCGGCCGATCGAGGCCGGCGCATCGTTAACTTGAACGAAAACGGCTTAAACCAGACCCCCCGTCAACTCAACTGAAACGGATACGTCACCACCTGCGAACCTGCCGACGCCGGGAATTTCATCCGTGTCACAATCTGTCGCACGCATCCCAATAAGTCGTTCTTCTGCAAAATCGACGGCGCCTCGACCCGCACCCCCTTGACCTCACCCGTCCTGCGGATCCGAAACGC
>JAYUPZ010000064.1:0-10558 GCA_043759805.1 Myxococcales bacterium
GTCGATCGCAACGACTTCTCCTCCACTCAGGGTCGCCAACTCCGTCACCCACCGCCGAAATGCTGTGCCAAGCGTCTCGGGATCTAAAATGCTGAACACCCGGGCCAGCGTATCGTGCGACGGAATACCATTTTCCAAATCGATGAACGTTTTCAGCCACTTTTCCTTCGTGGTCGCAAACAGCTCGATCTCCGCGAAAGAGTCGGCTCCGCTGATGATTGATGGGTCACCAAGTGACGCAAGGCGATCTGCTTGCGCCGTCGCGCGAGCGCAAACATCGCTCTGTGAACCACGCACTCAAAAGGGTTTCACGAAGACATGGAGCGGATTGGCTTATCGGTCCACATCGCGGAGGGGGCCCGCAAGCGCGGCCTCCACGACATCCGCGCCACCTTCATATCGTTGGCGTTCGCGAGCGGTGCAAGCAGCGAGATGATCCGCTGGATCACCCATGGCGGGCGCGGGACCGTTTTCGACGGCTACACGCGGCTGCAGGGCAAGGGCGTCTGGCCAACATTCTGCCAGGCGATCCTGAAAATTAACCTTGGCGAAGGGGCATCTGAACACGCGCCGCCCTCGAAATCACTCACGGTCACTCACGGAGAGGAAAATCCTGAGGAATTACTTGTACTTATCTTGCGGGGTGGACGGGACTTGAACCCGCGGCCTCCGGCGTGACAGGCCGGCGTTATAACCAACTTAACTACCACCCCAAATTCAGTTTTCAGCGCCCGCCGATTGTCCAAAAGGACCGCCGACCGGGGCGTGATCTATACGCCCACCCCCCAAACCCGTCAAGACCGCATCCACTCCTAAAAACACCCCTGACACGCCGCAGGCCCTCACACCTTCGCAGACGCCACCGTCGCCCGTTCCTTGTCGTCCATCCCGCGCTCCCACGCCTCGGCCGAATCGGCATCATCCGTGGCCAGATCCGGCGTCTCCCGGGTTCCCGTCAAATAATCCGCCAACGGCAGCGTCACATTGAAATTCACCTTCGACATGCGATCAAGGCGGTGGTGATGCGCGTGGTGAGACCGCAAAAACTGGAAGAGCTTGTTGTTCCACAAACCATAACGACGCTGTGTGGCCTCGTTCGTGTGGTACATGCCGTGCAGCACTTCGTAGGACATGTAATACAAAAGGGCGAACACGTAGAAGATCCCCACCACGCCCGGACCGCGCAGAGCCCAGCCGATGAGCGCCGCTGGCAGACCCAGGCCCATCAAGATCAGCATCGTGAACCAGGGCATCAAAATCAAACCCAGATCTTTTGTGTGGCGAATCGGCATGGTGTTGGGCAGAAACGCGCGGTGATGCACCAGCGTGTGATTCACGTACAGCACGCGCGCGCCCGGCGGGAAATCCTTCGGGTGGTGCATCGGGTTCTTGTGGAAGGCCCACTCGACGAAGTTCGCCACCAGAAAAAACGGAATCAAGAACAACCAGTCCATGGGCTGCGCAAGGGTCGACAGCGCAGCGGCGCCCAACAGCAGCGGGATTGCAATCGACAACGATGTGGCGATGTGTTTGCTCGGCGAGAAGTACTCGACGAACTTATTCCGGTCGAACTGCGCCACCACTTTGGGCAACGGGCGTTTCGCGGCGGTTTCCATCATGATTTTCACCTCGACTTTCGCGGTGTCTTTATCAAGTATGCCCCGTTTCAGTGCACGTGACAGAAATTTGATGCCCGGGCGTTGCGGCCCCACACCGGGACGGTAAAACTTCCTCATGCCCTCGTTTGATGTGGTTTCCAAGGTCGACCTCATGGAGGTCGAAAATGCCGTCAATGTTGCCCAAAAAGAGGTCAGCACCCGCTACGACTTCCGCGGCACCAACACCAGCTTCGAGCAAACCAAGGAGGCGATCATCGTGCGTACCTCGGACGAGATGCACCTCAAATCAGCCCTTCAGGTGTTGCGCGAACGCTTCGCCAAACGAGGCCTTCCTGCGCGCTCCCTCGAAGAAGAGCCCGTTGAACAGGCCTCCGGGCAGTCCCTGCGCCAGAACCTCAAGATCAAGCAAGGCATCGAAAAAGAAGCCGCTAAGCTCATCGTCAAGGATCTGAAGGAGAGTAAACTCAAGGTGCAGACGCAGATTCAGGGGGACGAATTGCGGATCACGGGCAAGAACCGCGACGATCTGCAGACTGCCATCGCGTTCTTGAGGCGGCAGGACTACAAGGTCGATCTGCAGTTCGAGAACTTCCGTGACTAGGAATTGGGCCCCGCGCCAAACCGCCGCGTATGATCGGTGCATGGCTTATTTTCTTGTGCCCGCTGGACCAAAGCGATTTCGTTTCGGCCTTGCCCCGCTTTGGCTCGCGGCTTTCCTCGTGGCGGTCGCGTGCGAGCCCAAAAAAGAGCCCAAAACCACGTCCGGACCCCCGAGCGCTTCGCGATCCGGGCAGCCAACAGAGAAGCCGCTGCCCTGGAAGTCTCAGCCCGTGCTCAAAGCGGGACAGGTGTTTGCGCTTTCACCCGGCAACGCGATGGTGCAGGAAGAAGAGTGGGCTCGACAGAATGGGTTTCTCGTCGTCGATCTCGGTGATGCCTGGTTTCCGCTGATTTTTTCGGAATCCGATGCCGATCCGCGCTTGCCCCACAAAAGCGCGTTAGCAGAGGGGCAACCCGCCGTGCAGACCGATGTCCTCGAGAATCCCTACCGCAAGACTTTTGTCGCGCTCGCCAACGACGAGGTCTCGCCGGAACTTTTGTACTTGCAAGGCGACGGACCGACGAAGATCGTGCCAACCGTGCCACAGGGCCTTGCCGGGCGCGGGTTGAAGGATTTCGAGAAAGAACGCGACGAGAAGCAGCGAAAGCGCATTGCCCGCATGAAGCGGCAGCCGGTCAACAATTACCTTGAGGCTTTTGGCATTCCGCCCACGCTGTCGGTGCTGACGCGTCGGCTATCCGAGGACGACAAACGCACGACGTGTTACGAAATGGTGCGCGCGACGGATCTCGCGGCGTTTACGGGTTCGGTGAGTTACATCGACATCAAGCAGTCACGCGGCGAACGGACCCAGGTGGATGACGACGCGCGCTGGCTGCTGACCACCCTACGCAGCAAACAAGCGGACCTTGAGGCCGCGGGTGCGTGGCAGGGCGGCACGGGGACAGATGCAGAAAAGGCGGCGCTGTCGGTTGAGCCGCGGGCAAAGGAGCGGATCGAGCGATTGCGTCTTGGAAAGTTGCGGGTGGCGGCCATTGCAGCCACTCAAATGCGTCTGCGCTGTGAGGGGTTCATCGATACGACGACCAAGCTGGAAGAGGGCACCTTTGATTTGGCGACCCACGAGGCGCTGGCATTGTGGGAGCGCAAGAACAACATCTTTTCGTGGGGCATCCTCGGCGGTGACACGCTGGCAGCGTTACAACGCCCGCCGCTGGAACTGCAATACGAAACGTTCACCCGCATTTTGACCGAGCGGGTTGTGGACGCGGCTGGCATCATCGAGGACGGCACGGTCGGCAAAGGATCCGATGCGCCGAAATACCAGGACACCGCGGGCGTGACACAACAGGTGCACAACCGCGTCGACGAATACCGTGAGGCTCTAATGTCGGCCCTTGGGGTACGGGACCCGGCGTCGATGCGGGCGTTGTTGGATGCGCTAGGGGCAGACGGCGTTCGTGGCTTTCGCGTGGCGATGGTCGCTCCCCAAGAGCCCGACTATATGAAAGATATGGCCATCGAAATTGTCATCGATCGCGGTGACGTGTGGTACGATTTCCCGTTTGACGACGAGGGCAAGGCGGCTCCTCAGTTGCGCCAAAAATATCCCCGGCTGGTTGTGTTGGCAGCGTGGAAAGGGCAGAGGATTCCGCTTGCACGCTGGCGCACGACGATTGGCAGCTGGCGCAGCGAGAAGCATCCCGATGGCAATGTGTATTACAAATACAAAAACTCGGATGTCGGCTCGCGCATTTGGAAGCACATTGTGGCAGCGCCCGTGTGGATTCCACCCGATGGCACGCCGGCGCGCGATCTGTTGACGCGCAAGAAGTTTGAAACGCACGAGGAACCGGAGGTGGTGGTCAATACCGAGGTCATGGGGCCGGGCTTTGGTTCGGCCTATGGCCTCGTCATGGCGATCCACCACGAGGGACGTTCCAATGGGAATCTCTTCGACAACCAGATCCGCACACACGGATCGGTGGATTACACCTCGATTGCGCGTCGATACTCGCACGGTTGTCATCGCCTGGTGAACATGAACGCCGTGCGTCTGTTCGGATTCGTACTACACCACACGCCTTTCGAGCGCAGCGGCAACAGTATCCTTGGTTTTCGCAAGAAGCTCGTCGACGAGGGGCAGACCCACGAATTTACGCTTGGCAACCGCGGCTACTACTACAAGCTTCAAAAGCCCATCAAGGTCGAGGTGCTTGAGGGCAACGTCAAGGGCAAGGTAAAAAAGCCCATCAAGGCCTTCGTGCGCAAGCCTGGAGTGGAGTACCTGGCGGACGAGGCGATTGGATTGCCCGAGGGTGAAATTGCGGGCCCGGCGGCTGAGGATCCTGCGGCGGCGTTTACGGCGCCCGCTGCTGCGCCCGTCGCGCCCGCTGCTGCGCCTGGTGCGGCACCAGCTGTTGCACCAGGTGCGGCCACCCCTGCAGCCGTCGATCCCGCAGCGGCTGCAACCCCACCTCCGCCACCTCCGCCACCCATCATTGATCCAGCGCAGGCGAGGGGCGAAAAGCCGGCCGTCAAATAGCGCTTACTGCGTTCGCACCAATTTGAACGCGTGGTTCCATTGCCCGCGCAACATACCGGGGATACACCAGAGGATGCACAGGGGCTCAATAGCCCGGGCGGCGGTGGCACTGCCATGTTCTCGCTGTCCCAGCCGAAAGTGTCGAGGATTCGTGTCACGGTTTCCTTCGCTGTCGCGTCGTTCTCAGTGATGAACATGGTGGGGCGTCCGCCGGGCAGTACCGGGTTCACCATCAGGGCGTTGCCGATGCAGGAGAAGGCCTTGACGAGGGATGCTTCCGGATTCGCCGCCTGCAGCTTCTCCATCAACGATTCGTTGAGATCGGTGAAGAACCGCAACACGCCGTCCTGAGGTGGCGCATCGGCGATGGGGTTGGTTGCGTCGATGATGGTCTTGCCGCGTAGGTTGCTTGCGCCTGCAAGCCCGAGTGCGTCGGCGGCGATTTTACCTTTGACCGCGAGCACCACGATGTCGGCGAAGGCTGCGGTTGCAGCGACGTCACCTGTGGCGATGCCGGCACTCTGGCCCCAATCTTTTAACGTGCCCGGCTCACGCGAGCCGATCATTACCTCGTGCCCGTGTAACAACCTTTCGTGGCTTGTGAACCAGTTCGGATGCCGGTCCCGCGCAAAAGGTTTCAGGCCTGGCCGCGACGACCGGAGCGAAATGCAACGGGACTCAGGCCCACCGAGCGTCGATAGGCTTGCTCCCAGACTTTTTCGGACGGCGTGTCGAAAACAAGCACAGGATCAACGGGGGCCGGTAACCATGCGCCCTGTTGCATTTCGCTTTCCAACTGTCCCGGTCCCCAGCCGGAATAGCCGATGAGCATGCGAAAATCCTGGGGTCCGTTGCCTTTCATCACGCAGTCGAGCGCATCGGAATCGCCGGTGATGCCAAGTCCGGCACCAAGCTCGATAAAGTTTTCCGGACGAAAATCTTTGTGTCGGTACACAATCCATCCGGTCGCGGGATCCACCGGGCCACCGACGCGGGCGGGCTGAAAAAAGCCTGCGCCGAGCGTGGTTGCAGCGGTGGCCGAAATCAGACCGGAGGTGCGCAGCAGCTCTTCGACCTGCATGAGGGCTGTGCCATTGATAACCCAGCCGAGCGCGCCGTCGGCATCGTGGTGACCCAGCAAAATCACGGTTTGCTCGAAGTTCGGATCGTCCAGGTTGGGTGACGCCAACAGGAGTCCGGGGGCCAATGGATCGTCGGTCACCGGTGTGCACCGAAGAGAAAGCCGCGCATCTTTAAAAGGTAGCAGGTTGGGCTGATGCCGGTTCGGTGAATTCTGTGGCACGTGGGGGTGCAGCGGATTAGATTTTCAGCGAAACCGAGGACATACCGATGCGCCAAATCGTCAAAGCTTCGCAAACGCTTGGGTTGTTGCTGGCCACGGCATGGCCGTCGGGCTGCGCATACCAACAGAGTGCGGCCGTCGCGCAAACCTCGGATCAAGGTCCGGGCGCTCCGATGTACCAGATCCCTGCGCTCAATCCCGAGGGCACGCTTTACGTGATGTCGCTTGGCGTGGAACAGCTGCAGGTGGATGGGCAGGCGTCTTTTATGCACCTTCGCCTGGCAGCGTCGAATGAACGCGGCAACGTGCCGTGGTCGATCGAGGCACGCGAGCTCGGTCTTTCATTTGCGGGCATCTCGCAGCCGGTGGGGGCACAGTTCGCGCAGGGCTCGGGTCCAACATCGCCCCTCGTGGTGGCGCCGGGGCAAAAGGCGAATTTGGACCTTTGGTTTCCGCTGCCGAAGGGTGCGGATTCCGGTCAGGCAACATTGGGCTGGCGCGTGACGCGGTCCGGGCAGGTGCTGGCGGAACAACAAACGGTGTTTCAGCGCGGTCAGGATACGCAGAGCCAGGTTGTGTACTACCGACCGGTGGTGTCGCCCTATGTCAGCATGAGCTGGGGTCCGGGCTGGTGGTGGGGATCGAGTTACGGCTGGGGCTGGGGACCGGGCTTTTATGGGGGCTATTACCCCTACGGTTACGGCGGTTGGGGCTATCCGGGCTACGGCTATCGCGGATACGGGGACTACAACGGCCGCGGTTACTCCGGCGGTGGCGGCGGCGTGGGTCGGGGCTGGTTTGGCGGCGGCAGCGGGGGTGGCGGTGCTTCGCGTGGTGGTGCGGCGCCCAGTGTGGGTCGCGGTTTTCGCGGGCGCCCTGCCGGAAGGTAGTTCGAGCTTGAATCGAAGGGGCACGCGGGGTTAGGAAGGGGGTCATGTCGACCGGCCGTTCCATCTTCCAGCGTCATCCAGAAAACCCCATCGTCGTACCCGGCCAACAGCCGTGGCGTCGCGCGACTGTCTTTAATCCGGGCGTCATTTACGAAAACGGAAAGTTCTACATGTACGAGCGCGCTGCCGGTGGCTTGCGCCCGTTCATCTGTACGGTGGGCATGCTTGAAAGCCACGATGGCGTGCACTTCGAGCTTTCGCGTCCGGACCCGGTATTCACCCCCGAGATGTGCGGCAGCAAGCTTGGAAGCGTACAGGATCCGCGCGTCGTCAAGATCGACGATACGTACTACATGACCTTTGCCTTTCGGCCTTACGCCTGGAATTCGCACCCGACGGGTGTGGGTGTGCCCCAGTCGTTTCAACCCGAAGTTCCCGGCTGGGATGGCAATGCGCGCAACAACCAGACGCGATCCGGCCTGGCCACGTCGAAGAACCTGTACGACTGGCAGTTTCATTCGTGGATCACGTCGCCCGAAATTGACGATCGTGACGTGATCTTGTTCCCCGAACGCATCAACGGTCAGTACGTGGTGTTGCGCCGTCCATTGCCCTTTGTCGAAGCCAACCACAAGGGTGCAATGCGCGGCACAATTCAGATGAGCTTTTCCGACGATCTGAAAACCTGGACCGATCCCGAGATCATCGTCGAGCCCGAGTTCGACTGGGAGAACAACCGCATCGGTGGCTCGACGCCGCCGCTCAAGACCTCCGAAGGGTGGCTGGTGGTGTACCACGGTGTCGAAACCGTGGACGCCTCGGTCAAAACCGTGATCTACCGTGCGGGACTGCTGATGCTCGATTTGAAAAATCCCCGCAAAGTCATCGCGCGACTTCCGGACTTCGTCATGGAGCCCGAGTTCTATTACGAGAAGTTCGGCACCTACATCCCGAACGTCGTGTTCCCGACCGGCAACGTGGTTAAGGATGGCATCGTCTACTTGTACTACGGTTGCTGCGACACCTCGATTGGCCTTGCGACGGCGCCCTTGCAGACGCTCATCGACATGGTGATGGGTCGAATCAAGTAGGGATGCGACGGGATCGCGACAGAAATGTCGCGCGATGGGGCAATGGGCTGTTGGCTTGCTGTCGGGGTCGGGCTAACACGCTGAAATAGCGTCGATTTCCGGCGGCACGGGCTTTGCTTTAGTGTGGGTCCATGACGAAACCGGAAAGATCGGCGGACGGGTGCAAAACGCGCCCCTGGCTTTTGTTGGGAATGATGGCGGGCTTGCTGGGAGGGTGTGCGGGTCAAAGCGATTCGGGCGGCTCCTCGCGCCTCGATGGCGACACCAATGGTAGTGAGGCGGGCCGCAGTGGCTCTCCGGATTCATCGAAGACGGGAGGTTTGTCAGGCAACGCGACCGGCGGTTCGAGCGGCACCGCGCCGCCACCACCCGAGGTGGAGGAAAAGCGCGACTTCGAGGCGCCGCAAGCAGGCGAGCGTTTCGTGTTCGTGGCCAATACGGCTCGTGATACGGTTGCTGCCATCGATTCGACCAACCTCACGATTCGAACGATCGAGGTGGGAGATGCCCCGACGCGACTTGCGACGGTGCCAGGCAAAGACATCGCGCTGGTCATCAACGTGGGTTCTCGTGATCTCAGCGTCGTGCGCGCAAGCGTGACCGACTCCCGCGTGACGACACTGCCCGTTGTTCCAGGCGTGAACCGTATTTCTATTGCGCCGGGTGGTGCCCATGCGATCGTCTGGTTTGACGCTGAAAACGACAATGGCTTTACTGGCATTGGTAGCTTCCAGGATGTGACGCTTGTGCGCCTCGGCGCGACGGATCAGGCGTTTCCTCTGACGGTTGGCTTCAAGCCGGTCGATGTTACTTTCACCATCGATGGCTCGACAGCCTTCGTGGTGACCGAGGATGGCGTGTCCGTGATTGCGCTTGCAAGCGTGACCGCACCGCGGCGCGTGCCACTCGTGCCGCTTGGTCCGGTCGGGCAGGGCATGGCGCGCGACGCTTCCATCACCCCGGATGGGCGTTATGCGCTTTCACGGGAGGAGGGTCAAAGCAAGGTGACGCTCGTCGATCTCACGACCGGTATGCTCACGGATCTTGATCTGATGGGCTCGGTCAGCGATCTGGATCTCGCGCCTGATGCCTCGTTTGCCCTCGCGGTCGTCCCCAGCAAGGGTGAAGTGGTACGGATCGCGCTGCCGATGGGGTTTGTGGATGCGGCCAGTCGGAAAGTCCTTTCGTTTCCTGGTGAGACGCTGGGGTCGGCCAGTCTGACCGCGGATAGCAAGCGCGTGCTGCTTTATTCCACGGCACAGAACATCAAGCGCCTCCTGATAGCTGATCTTGATGGTATCAAGCCAGTCCTGCCGGTCCGTCTTCGCAAGACGGTGCGCAGTGTGACGATTTCTCCGGATAACCTTTCCGCCGTGATCGTGCACCGCAAGGCCGATGGCGATCCCAACGCGATGAACATCGATGTCGAAACCAAGATCGATCGGTCGATGGGATATTCGGTGGTGGGTCTGACGGATGGTTTTGCCAAGTTGCAGCTGACCGATGCCGAGCCCGGAGCCATGGCGGTCACGCCCGATTCCAGCAAGCTTTTTGTGTTGCTGCACAACAAGGCCCTTTCCCTGCGCGTCGCCCAGCGCGTGGATCTGGCGAGCTTCCTTGTGGATGACTTTGTTCTTGGCAGCGCACCGCTGACGGTTTCGGCACTGCCGGCCTCCATTGGCCGGGTATTCATCAGCCAAGACCATCCATCGGGGCGCATCAGCTTCATCAACTGGATGACCGGCGATACGGCCTCGGTCACAGGCTTCGAGCTCAACGGGAGGATCGTACAGTGAAGCGCTTATTGTCTGTGATGTTGGTATCCGGAGTGCTGTCGGGTGCCTGTGACTGGAAAGAAGGGCGCACGCCACCCACGCCAGGCGTTGCAGCGGGCGTCGGCCAGGCGACGGTACTGCCCTCGGCTTTGGCCTTTGTCGAGCCCTCGGTGGGGTTTGTGCATCTTGTCGATGCCCCGGGCGGCATGCCCCGTTCCCGCGCGGTGCAGATAGGGCGCAATCCGGTGGCCTGGCAGGCGGATCGTGCTGCAGTTGCTGGCACCGCCACCGATCGTCTTTTGGTGTTGTGTGTCGGTGAAATTGATGGTCCGGATGTGGATCCCGAAGGCGCGTCCTTGTGGCTTGTACCCGCAGCGGCGGCAGCACCTAAGAATTTTGAACTGAAGACGCGCTGGAACCGCATCACGCAATCGCCGAACGGCCGCTATGTGATCCTGTCTTTCCAGCCCGCCGGTCCAAGTAAACTTGTCAGCGACAGCATTTTTTCACCCAACCAAATTGGGGTTCTGGATTTAAACACACCCTCGGACAAGCAAGAGGTGCGCGTGCGAACGCTGCGCGCACTCAACGACGTCCCGCGTGACTTCTTCTTCTCGCCGACACTGAGCCTGTCCGGGGAGCCACGGGACTTGTTGGTCGTGGCCTCCGATGGCTACGTCACCTTGGTGGATCTGAATAACCCGTTGCGCAGCGAGATCACGGTCCCGCTGTCGCTTTCCGATGATCCGCGTCGGCTGCGTGCTGCCCAGGTG
>JAYUPZ010000065.1:0-2334 GCA_043759805.1 Myxococcales bacterium
TACTGCCCGGTCTCTTCGACGCGCACACACATCTTTGCAGCAACTTCCACCCACACTGGAACGCGGAAGACATGCTGGCTCACAGCTTGGCCAACACGACGCCTTTTCGGGCGATAATTGGTGTTGCGAATGCCAAGTCGATGTTGGAGGCCGGGTTCACAACGGTTCGTGACCTTGGAAACGCAGGACAATACGCGGATGTTGAACTGGCGAAAGCCATCGATTGGGGAATCGTCCCTGGTCCAACCGTCATACCTGCAGGGCGGATCATCTCCCCGTTTGGCGGCCAATTCAGTTGGTACGTGCGCAAAGAGGTACTTAACGATCCCGACTACATTTTTGCCGATACAAGCGACGAATTGAAGAAGGCGGTGCGGGAAAACATTTACTACGGCGCAAAGGTGATCAAGGTCGTTGCCGATGGCCAGCCGTACGCATATTCAACCGATGATCTGGCCTTGATCGCGCTTGAAGCCCACGCGGCAGGTAGGAACGTTGCCGTTCACTGCCAGACCAAATTGTGCGTCAATCGCGCCATCGACGCCAACATCGATTCCATCGAACATGGGTGGGAGATGGAAGACTCCGATTTTGATCGCATGCGATAAAGGAACATTTCACTGGTCTCCACGGATTTCACGATCCCCGTCCTGAAGTCGTTTGGATGGGATGACGCCACTGCTACGAAAATACATGGCCAGCGTATTGATCGTCTTCGTCGCGCCTATCGGGCCGGTGTCCGCATTGTTTTTGGAACAGACATCATGACAACCGTACCGGGAGAAACGCGTGGAACGCTCGCCGCCGGATACTTCCGAAGTTTTTCCGAAGCCGACGTTCCGCCACTTGAGGCAATCCGCGCGGCCACGCTGAATGCAGCCAACCTTCTTGGAATGGCAGACCAACGGGGACAACTCGTGAAGGGTTTGCGGCGGATATCATCGCTGTGAAAGGGAATCCATTGAACGACATCACGCTGTTGGAAGATGTTCTGTTCGTCGTGAGGTCGGGCGTCCTGATCAAATCACCTTAGTTCCTCGAAAATTGATTGGTCGGACGGACCGAAAGGACATTTTCGAGCGTGAATCGAAGGGTCCGGGGTAAAGTGACGGCGGTGAATCGCGCTTATGATGCCCATCCGCAGACCAGGGGCACAGACGCGTGTTCGACACCACAATATCGATGACTTTCGACGAATTTCGTTGACCTGTCGCATGCGATTGGAAACGGCGATTCGTATTGCTTTTACTGCCGGCCGTTGCCGTCGTCTCTGCCTTGTTGCGACGGGGAAAAAATGATTGGGTACTTAACGATTACGACTCCGTTTCCAGCTGGCAAGGGGAAGGTTGCGTTGCTCAAAGCGTTTAGGAAACACAGCGTTGTCAGCGGGTGGTTTTGAAGATCGTGGTTTGGTAGAGAGTTTTCTGCCGTTTCAGGCGGCACGATTGTCGCGTCTGAGATTTTCCCGATCCCTTGCATGCCTTGAATCGCGAACTGAACCACGATGCGCCCAGCGAGCCCCGGAATCTCCTTCAAAGCTGTTTCATAGCAGGTCTTGATTTCAGATATCACAGACTTGATTGCATCGTGAATCAACTCTTGGGAAAGGCTTGATGTGGGAGGGTTCCGTTCTTCGGAAATGGCTTGTTGCGGCTCGCTCTGTAAGAACAAGGGTAGTCCGCGTTGAAACGTCTGTGCTACGTTTTTCTGGGAATCAACTCCTCGTCCGGGACGGAATCCATCGGGCACACTTTGTCTTGCTGCCCCCTCGAATGGCGTGATTCCGCTCGCCTGGCCCGCTCGCGCAACCCCAGATTCCTCAGGCGCGTGTTTGGTCGATATTGGAGAATCCCGGCGTAGCTTCGTCCACGCAAAAACCGACATCAAAGCACAGGCGGAGAAGACGATGATCTTGCTTTTGGCCACGAGAAACCCTTTCCCAAAGACATTCAAGGTTGTTGTTTTTGGCTGAATAGCCGAGGGGAAGGTCGCCCAATGGTGATGCGCCTTGCCTCCGTCGGCCTCCATCCCCACGCGCAATCGCCGTAGACCTTCGCTTAGCCGCCAACGAATGGTTCCTGCCGGAACCCCGAGCTCACGGGCAATCTCCGATGGCTCTTGTGCACCGAAAAAGCGCCGAAGGATCACGGTGCGGTAAGGGTCTTGTAGTTGTGAAATAAGGGCAACGAGCCGCCTTTGCAGTTGCGCGCGTTCGATCGCGACGTCTGCCGTGACGGTCTCATGGAAATCTTCGTCGACTTGTAATTCGTCCATGTCGTTGTGCAAGGTTGTCGACCGCCTCCTGTCTCGTCGTGCGTTCATACTTGCGAAATT
>JAYUPZ010000066.1:0-2334 GCA_043759805.1 Myxococcales bacterium
CGACACGACGGGGCTCGGTGCCGCGATCGGAAAGGCGCAGGGCGAATTGATGCGCACCATTCTCGGCAAGTTCAACGAGGGAACCCGGCGCTGCAAGCGGGTGATCGTTGCCGGAGGGGATACCTCGGGCCACTGTGCACGTGCGCTTGGCGTCGATGCGTTGCATATGATCGCTCCGACAGCGCCCGGGTCACCTTTGTGTCGCGCTTCAAGCACAGATGCGCAGTTCGATGGGCTTGAAATAGTTCTCAAGGGTGGACAGGTGGGGACATTCGACTTCTTCGAGCGCGTCCGTACCGGAAATTTTTAGAACCAAACGCTGACCAAAAAGGAGAAAGATACTATGACGACTGGAAAGACGATCATCGCCATCATGGGCGCCGGTGGAAAAATGGGATGCCGAATTACGGACAACCTCAAGAGCCTTCCGGAATTCGATGTGCGTTACGTCGAGGTCAGCGAACCGGGTCAGAAGAATCTCGCGGAACGAGGTCTCTCGGTGACGGCACAGTCTGATGCTCTAAAAGTTGCCGATGTTGTGATAATGGCCGTTCCTGATCATCTCATCGAGAAGATCTCTCCCGGTGTGGCCGAGGGCATGCGAGCGGGAGCCTTGATGTTGGTGTTGGATCCGGCAGCGCCGTGTGCGGGAAAACTAGCCAAGCGCAATGATTGTTCTTACTTCGCCGCGCATCCCTGTCACCCGCCGATCTTCAATGACGAGGTAACGACAGAGGCCAAACGAGACTTCTTCGGCGGCATCAAGGCGAAGCAGCACGTGGTTTGCGCGTTGATTCAGGGATCCGAGGCTGATTATTTGCTCGGTGAAACCGTCACACGGCACATGTATGCGCCGGTGATGGAATCCTACCGAGTCACCATCGAGCAAATGGCTATTCTCGAGCCGGCATTGTCGGAAACGATGTCAGCGACGATGGTCGTCATGATGAAAGAGGGTATGGACGAGGCGATTCGCCGTGGCGTTCCACCGGATGCGGCAAGGGCATTCTTGTTTGGACACCTCACGATTGAACTGGCGATTGTTTTCGGTGAGATCAAGGCACCGTTTTCCGATGCAGCGAAGAAGGCAATCGAACGCGCAAAGAGCATCATCTTCAAGGATGACTGGAAGCGCATTTTCGAGCCCGAGGCGATCGCCCAGAGTCTGCAGGACATTACCTAGCCCTACGCGGACCATGTCGATGATTTCGCGGCGACAGATCGTGGTTGCGGGAATGCTTCTCCCGTTCGGCGCCTGTCGTCCGCGAACGGGCGCTCGCCTTCGCGTCGGCGTTGCGTTCGAGACGCTTCAAACCGAATACTGGGTGGCGAGCTTCGATATCATTCGTTCTGAACTTGAAAAGAACAACATTGAGACGATCGAAGCAATTTCCGATGGCGACGCGAATCGTCAGCTCGAACAGGTGAAAAGCTTCGTGGCGCGTCGTTTGGACGGTGTCATTGTTGCACCCAAGGATGCGCACACCGTTATCCCAATGATCAAGGCTGTCAACCGCCGCGATATCCCAATCGTGATCTACAACCGACCACCGGCCGAAAATGCTTACAAACGCGTGACGGTTGGGACTGACAACTTTGGCATCACGAAGAATACGGTTTTGTATTTGTGTCAACTGGCGCGGCAATCGATGCCATCGCGCGCTGGAAAGAAACACAAGGCGTTGATCTTGATGGGCGATCTTGGCGACATCAATGCGATCGGACGCCGCGATGGCTTCGATGCGGCGGTCAAGGAGAACGCCGATATTGTGGAGGTCGTGACTCGGGTTCCGACCGAATGGAATCAAGAGAAAGCTTTGGCGGGCATCACGAACGGTTTGCAGGCCCATCCCGATATCAGCCTGGTTTTTACGTCGTCGGATTTCTTGCTGCCCTCCATCGTGTCTGCCCTGAAGAACGCGGGCAAGTTCCATCCTGCCGGCCATCCAGAACACGTTCTACTGGGCGCATTCGACGGCGATTCAATGGCCTTTCGGATGCTGCGTGAAAAAACACTCGATGCCGATGGAGTTCAAGATGCGTACGCGCAAAGCCGCCTGGTCGTCCAGTCTATTCTCGCGATGCGGGCGGGTCAGAAGGTGAATCCGCTCGTTTTGGATCCGGGTCTGGTCGTACATCAACAGAACCTGAGCGAAACCTCGTCGCGCATGTGGGGGGCGCAACTTGTGCTCGATTCGGAAAAGGCAAATCGTGGTTGAACCAGCGGCAGGCGTCGATGTGCACTCGTCGGTTCCGACAATCGAATCACGGTTGACTCGGTCGACATTGGTTCGTCGTTTGTTCTCCTCTGAAACCTGGGTGTTGGCGCTTTCG
>JAYUPZ010000067.1:0-2331 GCA_043759805.1 Myxococcales bacterium
CGCCGCCAGGAACGAGCGACAATCGAATACCTGCAATGTTTTCAATTCGGTCAATGTTGCCGCTGGACGCACCGTACGGGGGCTCAAGATAACGCCCGAAACGATCGCTGATTTCAACGTTGGTGCGTTGGCTGGAACCAAACCGAATGACACCGTCGATGGTGGGATTGAAAGCGTTCTGCTTCTTGACGTTTTCGTTGTCCGATATGTACTGTCGGTACAACAGCTGTCCACCCAGACGGTAGTACGTCTGAGGATTGGTTCCGTTATCCCAATCGTGACCGTTCGTGAGTTTAAACGCAGGAACCACCCGCACTATGGGTGCGGCAACAAGATTCACCTTGTCGAAAAAGACGTTGGTGTCGTAGCCAATCTCGGTTCCAAGACCAACATGGAGAGATGCCGATTCAGAGAGTCGAATTCCCCCGTGATCGGGATCGGCATCTGCCCGAATGCCATCGACTTGACCTTGGCCATTCATCGATGCAGAACCGACGCTCTGAGTTCCCTGCTGGGAAACTGTTTGAGCCAACGCCACAGAACCCATCAGAAGATGGAGGAGTGACGCCAAAGCGAGTTTATTGCGAACCGAAGTCATGTTGAGGCGAAGGTTAGGGTGCTGGATTTCGTGGAGAATAAATAAAGAGCGCCTCGTTACAAGTACGGGCTAGGAACGGGGGGCCGGGGGTTCACGTCAGGATTTACTGGCTGTCCCGGCTTGTCGTTTCCTACGAGAATCGGCGGAGTAGGATTCGTCACTTGGTCGGTACGAACCGTTCCTGCGACGGTCGTGGTGTTCTGTTGCGTTCCGACATGTCCGGCTTCTTCACCAACGCACTCATTCGACTCGGCCAAAAGTACCTGCATCTTCTGGTTCACGATGGTGATGCTGGTGTACTTGTGCATGGCCGCACCAGAATCGTTTTGTGCCACGGCTTGTTCCAAGTCCCCGGCAGCTTGCTCCGCAAGATTTTGATTGGCTTTTGCTTGAACTAACTTGTCATTCAAGCAATTCAACTTGATCACGTCGCGATCATCCTTTGCGTGGGTGGCCATCTGGTCGATCGTCGTCACACCGCTTGCGATCTCTCCCTTGTACTGCTCGGCCTGGCTCTGCATTTCGCGGGGCGAAAGTGTTACGGTTTGTTCCGTTTGTACGTTTGCTTCGGGCTTTTTGGTTGCATCCTGCGCGACTGCAACCTGTGCGAACAAAGTCGTAGCTAAGAGCGTTTTTAGGAACCTCGACATCGTCTCACCTCTAAGGAAATGGAGTCCCGATCAAATCGACCGGATCCGCGAATCCAAAAGGAACGCTGACAAACATAGCCGGTAAGTAGGCACTGTGTCAACTTGCCACGGATCAACGTGATTCATGGGTACGTCCGCAGAATAAAACGGAAAATCCGAATTTCTACACAGGCTTATGACGCAGCGCGCTTGTCCGAATTTCCGCATCGCACGTCTTTACGAGGAGGACTGGAAGAGGAAGGGGAAGGATACGTCAACCGAACCGCCTGCTGGGCGTGGGAAGCGCCAACCCTTGACCAAAGATTTGATGCAGTTGGTCACCTCTGAGTCGTTCAGCGTGTCCTGTTCCACGTCGACGGATGCAACGGTTCCGGCCTCGGTAATCGTCCAGTAAAGGACAACCTTTCCCGAGAGAGTCGGGTTTCGCTTGAGGGCGCGTTCGTAGCAGGCCTTGATGGCTCCGATTCGGCGTTTGACCTCTTTCGAGACTACGCTTGGGTCGAGTTCGCCATCAACCGACGGGGGCTGATCTTTCACCACCGCGTTGATCTTCTTTTCGCCACCGACTGAGCCTGTCGAAGCCCCGCCGATTTCGCCGCCCCCGCGGAGTCCGCCGATGCTGGCTACCTTTCCGGAACCGCCAGCTGCACCCTTCACGCCGCGAAGGTCGCCGTTACCCGAAGCAACGGTCAAACCGCCGACGCCTTCGAAGGCTTTTTCCTGGTCGCGGTCAACGTCGCCCTTGCCGAGCACGTCGGCGATTGCGCCGCCCCCGCCCTTGGCACCCAGCAACTTGAGGATGCCGGTGTTTTGAACCTTGTTCATGATCTCCGCCCGACGCTCTTCGTCGCGACGGGCTTTTTCCTCGGCAGCCGCTTTCTTTTCCGCTTCAGTTGGCTCTTTCTTTGGAGCCGCATCTTCGGTCTTCTTGACGACCTTCGCCACCTCGGGCTTTTTCTCGTCCGGCTTCGTCTCGTCGATCTTTTCCACCGGCTTTTCTTCCTTCGGTGGCTCGACCTTCTTCATCATGGCGACGAAGCGATCCGGGATTTCCTCAATATCCGGCTTGCGCGGCCAATCGAC
>JAYUPZ010000068.1:0-2330 GCA_043759805.1 Myxococcales bacterium
CTCCGGAACAACAAAAGACGCGTGTAGCACATGTTTCGCCATTTCCGGTCGAGGCCATTGCGTTGAGCGCTGACAAATCGGTTGTGGCCACGTTGAATCCGATAACGTACGTTCGAATTCCGGCGGCGTTGAGCGCCTGCGCGGCCGCAATACCACCGGCGGCTCGATCAGTTTGCGTGCCGCTCGTTGCCGCATCGCCATCCCGCACGTCGCAGCTCTCTCGTCCGTCTGTAATAAGGATGACGCTGTAAGCACGACATGACGCCTGCGGATCGGAGGTGCGAACGCCGGCGCCTGGTCCAACGATACTTCCCGCGTTTGTCAACCAGTTGAGGCCAGCGCCGAGGCTTGCGGCGATTGGCGTCGATCCGTTGGCACGTACTTCGTTGTTGCTTCCAGCTGGGTAGGTCTCTTGACCGTCGAGCCACGAAACAAGGCTGCTGAAATTGCTTGATCCGGTCGGGAACGGTACGAGAACATTTGCACCCATACAGTTCGGATAGGTGCACGGGGTTTGGCCGCACTCGAGGCCTTTTGCATATAGATCGAAAGGATCTGTAGTTGGTGCAGCACACCGAATACATCCATTCGTTCCGGCTCCGTTGGCGGTTCCGTCGTTGTTGGCGCCCGTACATTCGTCGTAACATGTTCCGTTGCTATTGCAACCAACCCGATGGTTGACGGCGCAGTATTGAGTGTTTCCTGCAATGTGCGACGGATCGATGCAGGTCCAGTTTCGGGGATCACCACTTCCAGAATAGTTACCGGGTGGGCATTGTCCATCCGCGGTACACGTTTGACTTACGTCGGTCATCGCGTACCTGCCGAGAGCGAATTCAGCCTGTCCAAACGCGGCGAATGTGTCGAGGAGCGCGCCCTTGGCCTGAAACAAACGGCTATCGTCATACAAGCCGTTGTTGTCGATATCGCAGCCCAGATGGCGCGAACTGCCGTCGCCGTGGGTTTCAATCTCCACCCGATTGCCGCCAATCGTTCGGTCCGTGAGACTCATCGATCCCGACGTGTCGACAATGACCAAAAACCGCGGCTTGATCGCCTGTGCCCCCGCGTTCGAAGACAACAACACAACGCCCACAAACAGTGCCGAACCGATAAGTTTTTTCATGTCTAGTTTCCTCTTGCGCCCCAGGCGCAGGGTGTCAGAAACACCTACAAAGCCGCATATTCATGCGGACTTGCAGGGGAATACCTGAACCCACGTTCCCCGGTCGCAGAATAAACCCGCGGCCCATCTCATGTAAACGGAATCTTGATGCGTCCGTCTGAAAGTTGACGCTGCGCGGTTTTCCTTCGCAACCCGAATATCGAATTGCCGAACACGGGGCATGAACCCCAATCCCAACAACAAGCACTCCCTCGGCGTCCTTCCATGGTGTCTCGCGTTTGCGTTTGCAACCACCGGTTGCGGACGATCGCTGGACGACTTCGGTGCACTCGGCATCGAACCACCCATCACGGGATCCCGCGCGGATCTCGGATCGCCCGTCAACCCGCCGTCGCCGATGCCCAACGGAACGGGAAACACCAACGGAACCACCTCACCCAAGGTCAGTGTTCATCACGCCGTTCCCGATGCAGGATCCGCCTGCTCCGGTGCAAACGACAGCGTTGCCACAACACCTTCGCCGCAACTCATTGTTGCCGATTCGGGTGCTACGCCACAGCCGGTTGTCACGCCGACGCCACAGCCGGTTGTCACGCCGACGCCCACGCCCGTTTCCATCCCGACACAGCAAGCCGCGTCACCCACACCCGGCGATCTTCGCATCACCGAAGTCATGGTCAATCCCGCCGGACAGGACGCGGGCTTCGAGTGGTTTGAGATCCTGAACACCACCGATTCCATCCTCGATTTGACCGGACTCGTTATCGCCGACAATGCCCGCGAGATCCCCGTGACCCTTCATGCCATCTCGCCCGGCGAATCGTTGGTATTCAGCCAGAAGCTGCTCGCCGCAGGAGAGGGCGTCGTCGGAAACGTTGCCTACGGAACATCCGTTTCCTTTAATAACGATGGCGACAGCCTGTCCTTGTGTATCGGGCCGTGCGCCATTGGAACGGTTGTCACCCGGGCAATCTGGGGCAATCTCGGCACCCGGTACGACGGGCGTGCCGTTCAGTTCGACGATGTAGGTGCTCCCGGGTGCCCCGCCGAAACGGTCATAACCACCGGCGGTTTTGGTACACCGGGTCAAGTCAACCCCGTTTGCGCCCCGTAAACGACGTATCCCGGTGATGCGAAATTGCCGTTTGCGTGCATCTTCGCATCACCGTATCATCGTATCAATGAGGACAACCGTGACTTTGGA
>JAYUPZ010000069.1:0-24026 GCA_043759805.1 Myxococcales bacterium
CTTGGTGTCGGAATGGGAACCGGCGGTAACGAAAGGGGTCGGAGCGATCCGTGGGGTAAACACCGAACCCCCGGGTGGGCGTTTTTTGCACCTAGGACGCAGTTCGTTTTGGCACGGCGTTTGAATATCTACGTTAGGAACAGAAGAGGTTTATTCATGAGCCGAACCAACACGCGGATACGTATGATGAAAATTTTATTAATCCCGTTGGGATTGGCTGCATGCGTAAATGCAGACGGCGGCGACGAGCCCGATGAGGCGATTGAAACCCAGCCGTTGGGTAGAGGACGTGCAGGCTTTGCGACAAATTCGGGTCCCCCCGAGGGTGGCGCTTCTGGTGTCGGAGGTGGTGGCGTGGCTGGCGGGTCAGTTCCGATGGTGAATGGCGGTGCGTCCGCGATGATGAATGGAGGTGCGTCCGCGATGATGAATGGCGGTGCGTCCGCGATGATGAATGGCGGAGCACCCGCGGTGCCGGGTACTGGAGGCTCTACGCCTACCGGCGAAATACCCCTCGTCGCCAAGGTCATCAAAACCCAGTTGCTGATCGCGGATATTATCTATACGAAGCAAATCAAGCTCGGCGTGGCGCGCATCGGCGAGATAAGAGAGTCACAGCAAGAAAATCGATATGAGCCAACCAACGGTGCGCCCGACATCGAGCAGCCGACCGTTCGAGCGGGGGTGGTGTACGCCGAGGACATCGAAGCAAATGAAGTTCAGGCAAACCAGCTTTTCGCACAGAAGATTCAGTACTTTTAGGGTGCAAACCGGCGACAGAAGCGGTTGACACGTCGTGGTCGACGCCGACGACGACGCTTCGTCGGTATGGCACTTGAACTTGCGCGCGTACTATTTCAGCCCGGGTACCCCACCGACGCCCTGATCGTGGCTGCCATACGCATTGATGAACGCCTGCGCCACCGAAACAAGCAGCGCATTGTGGTACAAATACTTACCACCTTTGTGGTCGTAGCCCCACTTATTGGAGGCGGTTGCCGGTGTGTTGGGAGGCATCAATGGCAACATCACCTGCCTGCCTGTTCGAAAGGCGAAGTTGCCTCCACCGGCGAGCCACATGGGAAATCGAAAGCCGTTGTGTGCACCCATTGAGAGCGTTTGGCCCGTCGTGGTATCAGACCCAAAAACCACCAGCGTGTTATCTAACATGGTGCCACTTCCTTCGGGAATGCTGTTTAATTGCTGCATCAGGTACAGCCATTGCCTGGCGTAAAACGCATCCCACCGTTTGTGGTCGCTGATGACTTTTGCCGAGGGGGCATCCGTCACAGCGTGTGTGGTGTTGTGTTGGTTTTCATATCCCTCAAGGTCGACGCTTCCGTCGGCCATGCCCATCTGCAGGGTCGCAACTCGGGTTAAATCGCAGGCAAAAGCCGAGCGAATGATGTCGATGTTGGCTCGAACATCTCCCTCTATGTCGACCCAAGGATCTCGCGCAACCGGCAGGGCAGGCTTGATGCACTGAGCGGAATTCTTTTGGCCGGATTCTTGGACCCGCTTCTCTACCAACCGTAGTCCCGACAGGTGAGCGTCGCATAGTTGGCGCTCGCGGGTGCCCAATCCGGAGCAAACGGCGTTGAACTCGGAGCGGACCGTGTCGATTACACTCTGGTTCAAGACTTTGCGACGGGCTGCCGCGGCCAGGTCGGCTGCGCTCACGACGCCGACCTGAAGCTTGTCAAAGTAAGTGTTGAAAGCCACGCGAGGGATCGTGATGGGGGTAACGGGCTGACCAGGGCCGGAATAAAAGGCGCTGCTGTGGGGCCCAGGTTCTCCCGAACTACCCGCCAGGGCTATCGATTTGTAGGGCGTTGCCTTCTGCGCGTAGAGGTATTTGGCCACAGTCTGATCGATGGACTCGGACAAGGAATATTTTCCCTGGATGTCCTTCATGTTGCCAGTAAACATGGCTCCTATCCCATTGCCATGCTCATTGTCCCAAACGACGCCGGGCCTATCAGCCCGCCTGTCGCCTACGTTTTGCGCCGAGTGCATGAGTCCGTTGATGTAAAGCAACTTGTCCTTGTACGGCGCGAGAGCCTGCTGCGTTTCACCAAGGGTGAAATCTGAGCCTTCTCCGCGGGGCCAAAACGAATTCTCCAGGTAGCCCATGGGCGAAAAGACGCACAGGAGTCGCCTGGGGGCATCCGTGGCACCGAATGCTGCACGTGGTATCAGCGGCATCAGCTTTGCTGCCGCGGTCGCTCCCACGATTTTCGCCATGAACTTTCGTCGCGATCCTTGGATCTTCATTTATTGAACTCCCTGAATGAAGCGAAACGCACTCGATTGGACGAATGCCAGCAGCGCTGAAGGAATGTCGCCAGCCCCTTGCGCGAGAGATTGCGCCAGGGTTTCCACGGACCCGTCGTCCTCCTCCGTTGGTTCTCGACCCACGGCATAACGGAACCAGTGACCGGCAACACAATTGCGGACGTCTTTGCTGCGGGCCAACATCGCACCCAATTGTCCGGGGCCGGTGAAGTCGCCATCCACATCCGTATTACCTTCGATGAGGCCGGACGGATCGACAGTCTCACCGAGTGGGTATGCGGCTCGATAGCGCCCAAACGCATCGTAGTTCTCGAACGCAAACCCTATGTTGTCCATGAGTTTGTGGCAGTTCTTGCACGTGGGATCGTCTTGATGTTGCTGCAGCAGCACACGTTGCGGCGTGGTTGCAGCATCCGGAGGCGCCGTGAAATTCAGGCCCGGCGGTGGCTGTGGTATGTGCTGGCACAGAAGGTTCTCGCGGATCATTTTGCCTCTTTGAACCGCGCCATAGTCGGTGGGCGTGGGCGGCTCGGCGGTCATGAACCCGCTCATCGTCAATAGACCCGCGCGCTTGCCATCATCGCTATAATCCACTCGCCCGTTCGCTTTCACTGACGACCTGGGAATGCCGTTGAAAGCCAGCAGCGCTTGTGGGGGAAATGAGTGTTTCGCCGTCAACATGGTTGCAATCGTTGCTTCCTTGCTGTCAATCGCATGGTTGATGAAGGCTGTGGTTTCATCAACCATGGCCTGGCGAATCTCGGGCGAAAAGCCTCCCAGACTTGCCTTTCCAATGGCTCCTTCTCTCGTCAGCTTGTTGACGTGAAACAGCTGCAAATGAAAATCCGCCACGGCCAGCCCAAACCGCGGATCGTTCATCATCCGCTCCGCCGCCTGCTCGACTTGATCCGTAGTACTCAGCTCACCCGCTTCGGCCGCCGCCAGCAAGCTGGCATCCGGTGCCGACTTCCAAAGTACGAGGGCAAGACGAGCGGCAATCTCATAAGATCCCAACTTTTGCAGACCCGTGACATCGTCGCGCTCGCCAACCTCAACCAGATAAAGGAAGGAAGGCGACTGCAACATCGATCGGAACATGAGCGACGCGCCGGTCTTGAAGCCGTCGACGTTTCCGAGGTCAAACAACGCAAGAAGGGCCTTCGATTCTTCTGCTTGCAGCTTCTTCCGGTAAAGCCGTGGTGCGATTTCGTTCAAAATCTTTTCGGCGCAGGCACGGTTTGCTCCAGCGCACGCCGCCAGCGCTTTTGCATCTACTTTGTCGGCGACCGTCTCGGCAGCGCTGGCATAGCGATCAACTTCGATATCCTGCGCAGGCAAGATGTTGGTGGCGAACCGCCCGGTCATCGTGTCGGCGAGAAAGACGGAGCGGGATACTTCCACGCCCAACACGTCCTTGATGATATTGATGTACTGATCGCCACTCAGGCGGCGCCATTGCGCAGGGCCAACGCGCACCTCGCTGGCTCCTTCTCCGCCCGACGCCATGCCATCCTCGCCGCCGTGGCCTCCGTCTCCCCCGCTTGCAGCGGGAGCTTCCCTACCTTTCGACGCGATTGCGCCCGTACAGCCAACGAATGACGAAGCAATGAAGACGAGAACAGCACGAGACATCTGCATTAAAAATCCCTTCGAAAACCAGGCGTTCTTGTCGCCTTGGTTCCGTTACTCTGGGCCTTCAGTCGCAGAGGTACACCTGTACCTTGGATCAAAATCGTTGGCGCTCAGGCTAGGACAGTGTCCGCTTCTTGAGGATGCCCGGTCGCGGAACAATCAAGTCGACCCGCGTACCACCAGAAGGATCGTTTTGAATTTGTAGCACGGCGCCCAGCGCCTCGGCGCGCGCCTTCATTCCTGCCAGTCCGAACCCTACCCCAACCCCTGGTTTGGCCACCGCGCGATCAAGGCCACGGCCATCGTCCGCCACGACCAGCGTGATGCAATGTTCAACCGCGCAAAGGGTCACCGTCAACTGTTTCGCCCCTGCATGCTTGATGGCATTGGCCACCGCCTCCCGCGCGATTTGCGTGATCTGCCAGGCCACCGTCGGGGCGATCGAGCACGAAATGCCCAGGTTCTCGAAGCGCAGGGACACGGCCGTGTCCTGGGTGGATCGTTCAAGCCGCTCACGCAGGCCGTTGGCCAGCGAATCGCTGTCGACTTCGTCGTGGTTGAGGCCCCAAATAGAGTCGCGCAGATCTTTCAACCCATCGTCCAATAAGAGGCCTGCTCGATGCAGAAACTTTGAAGCGTTGCTCGGATCATTTTGCAGGCTCGCCTTGGCCGCCTCGAGTTGTAGCCGCAGGCCGACCAGATCTTGCGAAAGACCATCGTGTATGTCCGCGGCGATCCGACGGCGTTCGGCTGATTGGGCATCCAGGAGTTTGACGGCCCTCGCATTGCGAACGCGAAACCGCCAAAATATGCCGGCCACTGCAAGCGCGAGCGCAAAAATACGGAACGTCCAGGTGGAATACCAAGGGGCCAAGATCAGAACCGCGGCAGAAACCACGGAACTCGGGCCCCCGTCCTCCTGCGCGGCATGAGCCTGAACCTCGAAGTGATACGTTCCGGGAGCGACGCTCGCGTACCGTGCTTCGCCGATCCCCGATCTAATGCGCCATGCGGTCTCAAACCCAAGCAACCGGAAGCGAAACTTCAATCGGTGGGGTCGAGGGTGTCGGGGTGCCGAAAAGGTGAACTGGATATGCGCGCTCGGGCTGCGGAAATGTTGAGTTCCCGCCTCGCCGAAGTCGGTTCTATCGAGAACAACCTCGGGAGGTGCTGGCGTTCGAATAAGCCTTGGGTCGATCCGTATAAGTCCGTCAAGCGCAGGGAACGCCAACGTGCCGTCCGAGAGCGTGGCGGCCGACTTTGGAAACGCGCGAACGGGCTCGCCTGTGATTCCCTCTTCGCGCCCCCAGAGCACGCTGCGAAAGCCTTGCTGGTGTCCGGAAAGCGTAGCACGCACATCTGAAAGCGGGGCATGGGAAATCCCGTGCGGTGAACTGAGCCAAAGCCGCCCCTGGCCATCGGTGGTCATGCCGTAAATGCGATCGTCTGCCAGCCCCTGCTGCATCGTCACTTGCGAAAGGGCTTCTCCGGCAATGCGGAACAGACCTTTGCCGTTGCTTCCCATCAACACGCCACCTTCGTCGTCCTCCAACAAACACAAAAGCTCCACGGATCGAGCCCAACTCGGAAGGGGGAAATAAACCAGGGTACCATGTCGTACGTTTGCAATGCCCCCCGTTCTGAAAGTGACCCACAAGCTTCCATCCGCCGCTTCCAGCATGTCGAGCACCTCGTTGGCGCCGTTTACAGCAGCGGGAAGAACCACATGCGCTTGCGAATCCTTCACTCTCACCAACCCCGAATCGGATAGTCCGAGCCAAAGCCCGCCTTCGCGACTCGGCAAGATGGCGCGTACACCGCCCGGCCAGATTGCTGTCTGTGTCACGAATCGCTTTTGTGGGGAATCCAACTTGAACAAGCCGCTGCCGAGGCCCCCCGCCCAAACCTCGCCCTTGCGATCCACGCCTACCGCTCGCAGATCAGGGATCTTTAGGCCCTCGGCCCTGCCGTATTTCTGCAGCCCGGACCCGGACAGCCAGTTGATGCCTTCACCAGAGCTAAACCACACCCCGTCGGGCGATGCCGCCACAACAGCGAAGGCGATCGTGATCTCGTCGCCGGGCTGGCCAACCGTTCTTGCCGGAACCTGAGACTGGACCTCGTACAGGCCCACCGGCGTGGCCAACCAAACCCGATCGGCCGCTGACGAAGCAAGCGCGGTTACGGCGAAGCTGGGTGACGAGAAGGGAAGCCCCTTCACGTCAATCGCCCTGTTCGCGCCTGCTGGCAAATGAAAAAGTCCTCCGGCAACCCCTACCCAAATTGCACCGTCGGCAGTCTCCATTGCGGCCAGGGGCGGCGTTGCGATCGTCGAAACAAAATCAACACGCTTGAAGCTTGACCCGCGTTTATCCGCACGCCAAATGTCATGAGCGGTTGCGGCCAACCATCCTCCGTTTGCCCCTCCAAACAACACAGATACCGGCGTGCTGATTTGCGGGCTTGTTACCTGGGTGGGGCGTAATTGAGCGTCAACCAGGATCATCTGACCGCGCTCCGACGCGAGAATGGCCCCGTCCTCGACGGTTGCCAGGCTCTCCACGGGGCCTGTCTCTACAGTGTGTAACGATTGCTCTTGTTGCGATCCGCCTTCGAGCACGAACATGCCGCTTGTGCTTGAAACCCAAACGCGATCACCGGTGACCAGAAGGGCGGTCGGTGATCCTGGAATACGCCATTGCATGCTTGGCGGTGATGCCGGGTAAACTCTGCGAAGTGCGCCGTTCGAGAACACCGCCCATACATCATCGCCTGTGCGAGCCGCGGAAATCAGCGCCGCGCTACCGTGGCTCAAGCATCGGGTGGTAAGACCGTCAAACCGGCAGGCACCTGCCGGACCGGCTGACCACACAAATCCCTGGCGATCCACGCTGACAGAATGCACCGGCTCCCTCGGTCCACGCTGCCGTACGAGATAAAATCCCGTACCACTCGCGTACGCTGGCTGCAGCAAAAAGTCCGCGCACAAAGAAAGGCATGCGGCGGAAAACACGGCGAGGAGAGCGAAAAATCGCCCGCGTTCAATCATCGATGAAACCCCGCCGCAGACCCTCGCGGATGGCTTGCGTGCGATCAACCACGTCCAATTTTTGGAAGACGCAGTTCAAGTGGTACTTCACGGTCCGCTCTGTGCAGTGTATTGCAACGGCGATGTCGCGATTGGTGTTCCCGCGCGCGGCCAAATCCAAAACCTGCCGTTCGCGTGGGGTTAACCGTTCTGTGGCGTGGGTGGCCGCGAGGGTCGATGCGACGTCAGGGGCGAGAAAAGTTTGACCGGCGGCCAGCATACGAATCGCGTGAATGATGATGCCTCCGCTGGCATGTTTTGGTACATAGCCGTTGGCGCCCGCTTCCAAAGCCCTGCGAATCGCTTCGTCTCCGTCGTGGCTCGTCAGAACAAGAATTTTGAGAGACGGATCCTTTTGCCGTACCTGACGCAGCACCTCGAAGCCGGTCACGTCGGGCAAGCGGAGGTCGAGCAACAACACGTCCAACTGCGTGGTCCCCAGGATCGAAATGGCGTCCCCGCCACTTGAGGCAGACGCGACGAGCCGGACATCATCAGTGGTCTCGAAAAGCGCGCCTAGCCCCTGGGTAAGAACCTGATGATCGTCGACAATGAGCACCTTGATGTGATTTGCCATGATTTAGGGCAAATTCCCGCCCCAAAATCGGACGTTATCGCGGGCGCTCGATTCCGTCCAACGGCCACGCTATTTCAGGTCGATGCGGTAGATGTTGCCGCCTGCAAGGTCGTGAACGTACATGGTTCCGTCACCTCCGCGCCCAAATCCATTCAGACCTTGAATGCGGGTTTGGGCGGTGGAAAGTTCGCCCGTGTGATCGGCGTGGCAGGTCGCCTTGCCGTCCTTGACGATGAACGACTTGACGAAATTGCGAACGTTGTCGCCATAGAAATAGCGTCCGTCTAGCTTCGCTTCTTTGCCACGGTACACGTGGCCGCCCATGATCGCGGCCGCGCACGGGCCCGAGATGCTCGACTCGCAGCTCAATTCCTTCTGCATGAAGGAATCCTTGAGTACCGTCCAGCCATTCCCGTCGTGTGCATATTCGTAAATGGGCATGTGGCCGAAGGATTCCCAGGGGAAATGGGTGAATGCCGGCATGGGATGGGTTCCCTCCATTCCTGCTTGATAGTGCAACGTGCCTTCCCGCTTGTTCTGATCGTATCCCCATCCGAAATTGAGATCGGTCTTGCCTGGAGGAACCCAGTCGATCTCTTCCCACGACGACCAACCCACGTCGCCGATGTACATATCCCCCGTTTTCCGATCGAAGGAACCGCGATACGGATTGCGAATGCCGTAAGCCCAGGTGTGTTTGTCTGCACCTGCGACTGATAAGTTGCCCGCCGGTTTGATATCGGGTTTATCCACGTCGATGCGCAATATTTTGGCGAGCTTGCGTGCTGGATCCTGCCCCACCTTTTCGGAGTCCATCCCGCCGCCATCGCCAATGCCGGCATAGAGGAAACCTTCGGGACCGAAGTCGAGCATGCCGCCGATGTGGTGATCGTCGGGGTGGGTAATCACGCTCAACGCGGTTAGCTTGCCATCGGCCTTGTTGGGATCCGCGGCCGACTGACGACCTTCAGCGATGACGATATGGCCTTCACCACCCTTCGAGTACGGATCGTTGCTGCGACGTGTGTAGAAAAGATAGAAGCGCGGATCTGCAGGGAAATTCGGATGTAGCGCGATGTTCAACAGTCCGCGCTCGGAACTACCCGAGACCGGGGTTGTGATGACACTCGAACGAATATCAAGGAACGCCGTGTCGAGCAGTTTGCCGCCCGACATGATTCGAACGCGCCCATCCCGTTCAACGACAAACATGCGTTCGTCACCCGGTGCGCCTATCAATGCCATGGGGCTTGCCGCGGTTGTGATACGTGTGAGTTTAAGTCCAGGCGGTATGCACTCGCCCTTGTTAGCAGCGTCCACGGGTCCCGTTGTCTGACCGGCGCCGCCCATCTGGTTTGTACCGCCAGTATTCGTGCCCGAACCGCCCGTGCCGCCGGTTTGAGCCACGCCATCGCCCGCCATTCCACCCTGGCCGACGTCACCGCCGACGTTGACTCCGCCCGAACCATTGCCGTTCTCGCCAGCGGCATTGCCACCGTTCGAGGCCTTATTGCTGTCCTTGCTATGGCAACTCGGTTGAAATGACGCTCCCAGACCAAGCAGGAGCATCAGGGATAGTGTCGAACGGCTGGCACGTAAATCCATCCTCCCACGCTACGCAGGCACCCGGCGCTGAGCCATTGACCCGGGTTATGGTTTGGTGGCGGCCTGTCGTGTTTGCGTGAGCAAAGACACCACCACCAGAGTCAAAAACCCGAGCGGGATCGTGAAGATGGCGGGCTGACTCAACTGAAAAGGCGCGAGCGCTGCATCCAGACCATAGACGCTCTTGTAGGTCTGACCCGACAAAAGGATCCATCCGAGCGAGGACAACATGCCGACGATGATCGCCGTTGTGATCCCCTGCTTGGTCGTTTTCTTCCAGAACAACAGCATGATGAGCGATGGCAGGTTTGCAGACGCGGCGACGTTGAAGGCCCAGCCGACGAGGAAGTTCACGTTCATCTTTTCGAAGACGACGCCCAGGATCATCGCGACAATTCCGACGATCACAGCGACCAACTTTCCAGCCCTCACCTTGTTGTGATCGGAGAGATCCAGCTTGAAGACGTTGGTGAGCATGTCGTGTGCGACGGCTCCGCTTGCGGCCATGATGAGACCGCTCACCGTCCCAAGTACGGTGGTGAACGCGATTGCCGAAATGATGGCAAATGGCAATTCACCAAAACCCTTGGCCAATAGCGGCGCTGCCATGTTGGTGTTCGTCACGTCGAGCGTTCCACCCGTCATGGCGCCAAGGCCAAGGAAGAGCGTCAGAACGTAAAAGAATCCGATGCTCGCGATGCCGACCACGGTGCTCTTGCGAACGGCCGAGGCATCCTTGACCGTGTAATACCGAATCAAAATGTGTGGCAACGAGGCCGTTCCGCAGAAAAGCGCGAGCATGAGCGAAAGGAAATCAAGCTTCTTCAGGGGATCACTCTGTGCAAGACCGGCGAAGGTGGGACTTCCACCCGGGACCAGAACCTTGTCGCCCGCAGTGGGTTTTTGGAAATAAACATTGATCTCGACCGCGCGGCCCTCGCGCTTGTCGACGAGCTTGTCGTTGCCCCAGAGCAGGATTTCACTTTGTTGCAGGGTGGACAGGAACTCGGCGGGCCCAAGCGGACCCGTGTCCGTCTTGCCGCCGGGCAGATGCGTCAGGTTCCCCACGGGACGCAGATCCGTTTGACCCTCGCCGCGCCCCTGAGGCAAACCGTTGACCCACGTCGTCTTCTTGCCTTCAGTGTCGGTCTCGGTCTCGACAAACTGGGTTTCGGTTAGCGTGTCGCCCGCCTTGCGCCAGATCTCGACCACGCCTTTTTCGTTCTTCAAACGCAGATAGGGAAGACCCTTCCACGGACCTTCCTCGTCGAGGATCGCGATTCCGGTGCGACCATCGAAGTAATTCGCGGGAAGGGTCTTGAACGGGACGAATGCGGAGTTTTCGGGCGTTGGCGTCGTGGAAAGCCCGCGATTCAGGATGAGCACCGTCAAGATCGCGCAGAAAAACACCAGCAACGAACCCTTGATGAATTGCACCCATGTCGTCGAGACCATCCCGGCGGTCGCCACGATGAAGATGACGACGACGCCAACCAACACCACGCCTTGCAGGTGGCTGAAGCCCAGCAGCGGCTTCACAAGTGCGCCAGCGCCAACCATCTGGGGGATGAGATAGAAAATGCTGACGACCATCGTGCTGATGGCAGCCGAAAGCTTGATGCCGCGGCTACCAAACTTGCTATCGAGTGCGTCCGCGAAGGTGAAGCGCCCCAGCTTCTTGATGGGCTCCGCAACAACGAAGAGCGCCACGATCCAGCCGGCAAGGTAGCCGATGGAATACAGGAAACCATCGTAGCCGAAAAACGCGATCATGCCGCAAATGCCGAGGAATGATGCAGCGGACAGGTAGTCACCGGCAAACGCAACACCATTGACGAACCAGTGGATCTGCCCGTGGGCAGCGTAGTACCCTTGTGCGGATTTGGCTTTACGGCCAAGAAACAGCGACAATCCGATGACGATGGAAACGAACACAATGAAGATCGTGATCGCCGTGGATGAGCCTTCGTAAATCATTTGGTGAGACCTTGCTGTCCCCGGTTGGCGAGAATCACGTAGGCGACGGCGAGCACAAGGGCAGCAACGATGAGTCCGAATCCATATACGATGGCCAGATTCATGCCAAGCAATACCGGTGTGGCCATGCTCGATGGCGAGATCACGTTCCAGGCCATGAATCCGCCGTACAAGGTTAGATAAACCACAAACAGAAGCAATCCGGTTCGCTTGTTGCGGTCAGAGTGGTCGATGGCAGTGGGTGAATCGTCGTGTTCTTGGGCCATGGTGCTGTTTCAGGGCCCTTTGTATCCCGAACGTGGCGGGCACGGTAGCCCCCGGCGCGCAGAACTGCGTTCGACGCCGAGGGGACCCGCTTTCCACCCCGTCGCGCCGATGTTGGCGACGATGGCCCTCGATTCTCGGGCGGGTTACACTTTGATCAGGACTTCGCCATGTTGGATCGGTTGCCAAACTCGCCCGCCCAGATGGTGGTTCACGACGAACCGGAATCCTGTCCGTACCTGGAAGGTCAAATTGCGCGACTGCCGTTGCGCGTCCCGTCGCGGCGTCTAACTCGGGCCGAGTCGGATGCCCACTGGGAGCAGGGCGACCGAAGGCATGGCGTCTTACTCTATCGGCCCGCCTGTCCCGCTTGCCGCGCGTGCGAGCCGATGCGTGTTCCGATTCGCGACTTTATTCCGGGCGGGGGACACCGGCGCGTGTTGCGAAGGGGTGATGCGGCACTCACCCTCCGGGTGGGCGAGCCTCATTTCACAAGCGATCGCCTTGCCCTCTACGAGAAACACAAAAGCCAACGTGGACTGCGCCTCACCGAGGAATCGCGAATGGGTGAGGCGGGTTATCGCGGCTTTTTCACCGAATCGTGTGTCGAAACATTGGAAATGTCATACTGGCTCGACGATCGCTTGGTTGGAATCGCTATTACCGATCGCGGACTTACGTCCATGTCCGCGGTCTACACCTTCTTTGATCCCGATCTCGCCCGTTATAGCCTCGGAACGTATTCCATTTTGAAGCAAATGCAGCTGTGTGAGTCCTGGAAACTGGAATACCTATACCTTGGCTTCTACGTCGCGGACAACGCACATATGCGCTACAAGGCGCTCTACAAGCCACACGAGCTATTGAGGAACGGTCATTGGAGTCGGGTGGAATGAACGCCGACCACGGAATGGCGGCCCGGCAATCGGCCACCCCTCCGGTTTGGCTTGGGAAAAGCCGCGGCACCCTGTTGTTGGATGTCCTTGGTGGATGGCGACAAAACTGGGACAAACTTGCGCAACTGTATGCTTTGTTGTCTGCAATCGTGCGTCCATCGGTGGTTCGGGGGCGATTAAACCGGTTGCTTGAGTTGGGGCACGTGGATGGTTTGGCAACCGTGTCACAGCTGCTGGTCGCTGCTCGCGATCAGATGATGTTGTGCGCGGCGCAAGAGACGCGCATCTTTTATCACAGCCAGTCAATACCCTGGGTGTTTCACAACTTTCGACGTTTCGTTTCGGGGCCGGCCACCATGTTGGATCCAATGGGGCTATTTTCGCCTCGCGATGCCATCATCCATCACGTCTTGCAAACCTTTCACCGCCATCCCATTTACGATCTCGTTTTGTTGCGTGCTCACCCCGACGGCCTCGCTCAGATGCAATTGCAAGCGGACCAAATCGTGGCGGGAACCCATCCCCACCAGCGCGCCCTGTGTTCTTTAATAGAGGACGGTTCGTATCACAGACGGTTGCCATCGGAGATCGCTGTCATCGTCGCGGCTCCGCACGACCCGGCGCGGCCGATTCCGCCGGCATTGCTCGCCGACCCGGCGCTGATGTTGGGGATGGATCAGTTCAAGGACATCGCCGGTTTTGTTCGCTATTCCCGGAGATTGCAGGTGGGGCCGTGGCAGGCATGTCGTGGCTGGCTCGAGGTCCTCTGGAACGAAACTTTGGGAAGCCTGCTCGGATGGAAACTGGGTCCAAGTTCCATTTCGATCGAAGCGTGCGATCTGGATTTACGAAGGGCTGCCTGTCTATAAGCCGGATTGGATCGAAAAGGGTCGGAATTTTACCTGGAAACCCCAGCCTTTGCGGCACAGGGCCTTGGCAAAGCAGGGCTCAGAAAACTATACTTTACTGTCGCTTTCCTCCTGCTGTATTTGAGGATCCCTAAACCCATGATCACCGAACGTCGCGTTTTACCCTTTTCATCGGGCGTGTTTGTTTCCGCCGCGGCTGTATTTGCGTTGGTACTCACCCTGGCGAGTGCGGCCGAAGCCAAGCGACTCGGTCCCACGCAAGGTCAATGTCGTGCGTGCCATGACTCGGGCAAGTCGACGGTTGTGACCGTGACCGCGGCTTCGATGACACCCGCAATCAGCTCTGTTACCAAGCTCACCGTGTCAGTGACCATGGCGGCGGGCGACACCGTGGGTGGCATGTTCATATGGATCGAGGGTGACGGCGTGTTGCGAATGATTGCAGGTCAGGGCACCCGCGTGGAGGGCGCCGCAATCACGCATGCCATGCCCAAGCCTGCTGTCGCTGGCAAGGCAACCTTCGATGTCGAATACGTCGCACCGAACAAGCTGGGGCGCGTCGACATCTCGGTCGGCGGAATATCGGCCAACAACAACGAAAAAGAGCACGATGACTCTGGCGGTCAGGCCTTTGTAAGCCTGGCGGTAGGTTGTGGCATGGGGAACGTCTATTACATCGATGATGACGCCGACGGATTTGGTGATGAGATGGGACGATTCACCCGCGCATGCGCGAAGCCCGCTGGTTATTCGGACAAGGTTGGCGATTGCAACGACGCCAACATCGAAATGTCTCCGGTTGCCAAGGAGATCTGCAACCAGTTCGACGACGATTGCAACGGAATGACGGACGAGGGACTGCCTGAAGTCACACTCTTCAAAGACGGTGACAGCGACGGCTACGGAAAAGCAGGCACCGAAATGATGATGGGGTGTGGTGTGCGTTTTGGTTGGGGCATCGGAGACGGTGACTGCAATGACATGAACCGCGACGTTCATCCCAAGGCGATGGAGCTTTGCAACAACATAGACGACAACTGCAGTGGCGGCATTGACGAAGGTGCGTTGCCAGTGTGCGGGGTTGGATTCTGTCGGCGCTACGGTGTTAGCTGCGATCGCCCCGACGATTGCCGACCCGGAAAACCGAGTCCCGAAAAATGCGACCTTCAGGACAACGATTGCGACGGCGAGGTTGACGAGTCCGTAACCGATTGCGGCGCCGGCAATATTTGCAACGACAAGGCCAAATGCGTTCCCGATCCAGGCGCAGCGGGTGGGGCCTCGGGAGACGGAGGCGGTTCGGGCTCTGCAGGCTCAAGTGGGAGCGGTGGTTCGCGACGCAGATCGGGCGGTGGATGCGAGTTCAACCCCAACGGCACAGCCGATGAGGGGCTCGCTTTGGCACTGGTCGTTGGTCTTGTGGGGCTGTTTTTCCGAACAAAGAATCGCCGTCGCCGATTGTAACCGGGTGCCTGATACCCGGAGGCGGGTTATGCTCCGCCGGTCGTGAACGAAGAACAACTCAAGGAGATCCTCGCCCGCGTTCAGGCGGGATTACTTCCGGTGGACGGTGCAATATCCGAGCTGCGCGATCTGCCCTTCAAATCGCTCGGATATGCCAACGCCGATGTGCATCGAAAGTTGCGCACGGGGTACGCCGAAGTGGTCTTTGGTCCCGGAAAGACAGCCGAACAGATAGCAGAGATCTTAACTCAGCTCGGTAAACACGGGGGAACGGTATTTGCCTCGCGGGTTGCACCGGATGTCGCAAACGAGGTGTTGAAACGCCTACCCACCGCTGAGTATTTGGCGATCCCTCGCATGATTGTTCTTGGCTCGCGAACGGTGGTTGATCGGGGTCGTGGTACGGTTGCCATTTTGACCGCCGGTACTTCCGATATTCCCGTGGCGGAGGAAGCGGCCGTCACGGCAGAGCTCGACGGCAACCGCGTTGAGCGGATTTTCGATGTGGGTGTGGCCGGGCTTCATCGTTTGCTCGCACATCGCGAACAGGTCGAGGCTGCGGAGGTGTTGGTGGTCGTGGCGGGGATGGACGGTGTGTTGCCGACGGTTACCGCGGGTCTCTTTTCGCGACCGGTGATAGCGGTGCCGACCAGCGTCGGCTATGGCGCAAGCTTCGCCGGTGTTGCCGCACTTTTGACAATGCTCAATGCCTGCGCTTCAGGGGTGTCGGTGGTCAATATCGACAATGGATTTGGTGCCGGTCGTATCGCCTCGATGATCAATCGAAAGCGCCCATGACAAAAAGCAAAGCGCCTTCCCGGCGAAAACCTTCGGCCTCGGCGGATCTACGTGGATCGCACCTGCACTATGATCCTGCGTCTGGTATCGCAGGCGATATGGCGGTTGCAGCGCTGGTTTCCCTTGGGGTTCCGAGCGCCGTGGTCATCGATGCCGTCGCCGCAATCGGGGTGTCGGGTTTGTCGACAGCGTTCGAGGAACGCAAGCGCGGCGGCATGATGGGTCTTGGGTTCGTGGTGGATTGGCCGGAACGGCAAAGAGCTGCGACCAAGGTGGCCCATCGAAAACCCCGCATGGGAAAGTTGACTGCGCACAGCCACGACGGACACGCGCACAGCCACGACGGACACGCGTACAGCCACGACGGACACGCGCACAGCCACGACGGACACGCGCAATCGTCGCACGCGCACGGCCACCGCGATTACGCGGTAATCCGCAAGCTCTTGAAAAGCGCTTCACTCGAAGCCCGGGCCCGCAAGTTGGCCGAAGAGATCTTCGAGCGAATCGCTCTCGTTGAGGCCGAGGTGCACGGCATCAAGGTGGATGCCGTTGGGTTTCACGAGGTCGGTGCCTACGATTCGATCGCTGATATCGTGGGTTTTGCTGCTGCGCACGCTTGGCTTGCGCCCTCGTCGGTATCCTCGTCGCCTCCTGTGCTGGGCTCGGGGCAGATGCGCACGGCGCACGGGGTGATCCCGGTGCCGGCACCCGCGACGGTCCTGTTGTTGAAAGGGGTCCCAACCCAGGCCGGCGGTTTTGGCGAGCTTGTGACACCGACGGGTGCTGCGATTCTTGCTGCAACCGTATCGCGTTTCGGTGAGCTGCCGGCAATGGTGATGCACGCGGTGGGCGTTGGGGCAGGAACCCGAGAGACGTCCGATCGACCCAATGTTTTGCGGGTGATTGCAGGCGATCCCGTCGTCGTGAATACGAAGCCAGCTTCTCTATTGCTCATGCTCGAGACAAATATTGACGACATGAATCCCGAACTTGTTCCTGTGCTGCTCGACGCTCTGCTTGTTGCCGGATCGCTCGATGCGTGGGTTACCCCCATCCTGATGAAGAAAGGACGACCCGCTTTTCAAGTGAATGCGTTGGTTCCCCCGGCGCGTCGAGATGCGGTGGAATCTTCTTTATTTGCCAACAGCACAACCCTCGGCGTTCGGGTCTCGACAGTAGAACGAACAATACTTGACCGCGTGCAGGCTTCGGTGAAAACCACGCTCGGCAATGTTGCGGTAAAAATCGCCGTTCAGGCGGGACGGGTGGTAGGCGCTTCTCCCGAATTTGAGTCTTGTCGTACACTTGCTGAACGTCACAAGGTTCCGGTGCGCCAGATTCTGGCAGAGGCTGCTGCTGCTGCCAATATCTGGTTGGGCAAGAAACCGCCAAAGGGGTAGCGAGCTGTGGCAGCGCCAAAAAAACCGCGTTCCCTTTCTAAATTGGCTCCTGCGCGCACGCGCGGCGCGGCGAATCCTCCGCAAGCGACAACGGAGGCCCGTGTTGCCCGCTTTCCCGTTCTTCCGGCGCCGGATATGTTGCGCGCCATCGTTGGCCTGTCCCGGGCGCTCAGTGCGGACATGCTCGAAAGCGAGCTGTCGCGATTGGTGCAGACCACGCTGCTTGAACTTTTGCCAGGTCGGCTGGTGGCGGTTCGGATCATCAATCCGAAGACACGCATGACGACCTCGGTCCTATCGTCGGCTCCGCTGGTTGAGGACGCATCGACCTTGCCGATAACGATCGAGCGTGGGGGTCTCGATTATCCGTATGTGCGAGATAACCTTCCCTCCGAATCGGAATGGAAGGGTGCCGGCAACGCCATTGAGATTGTTGACCGACATCCGCTCATTTTTCGCGATGCTGTTGCGGGCTTTTCAATACCGCTTCTTGCGGGAGGTGAGATCAGCGGTGATTTGCACGTCAATTATCCGTGGCCGCCCGACGCACTGACACCGCCGCCCGAATCGGAAGACAAGGCGTTGTTGATCCCGATTGCGAATCACATCGCCGTGGTTGCTCACATGCGACGTCTCCTGCGCGAAACATCCTATCTGCGCGAATATCAAGAACACCTTATCGATCAGGCCAACGTTCTCATCGTGGCGACGGATCTTTCGGGAAAAGTCACCGTTTGGAATCGATCGATGCACCGTCTGACCGGGTTTACACGCAGCGACGTGCTTGAAAAAGATCTGGTTCAGTGGTCGGACGCACTCGGAACACCTCAACTGGGTCTGTTGATGCGGCAGGTGGCGGCCACGGGTGACACCGCAACCCGCGAGTTGCGCTTGCCGACCCAGGGCAACACTGTGTTGCGAGCGGCTTTCAACGTCGTCATCGTCAAACAGGCAAACCAGCCTGCGGCGGTGTTGGCAATTGGGCAGGACGTGACGGCACTGCGGGCGCTGCAAAGCCAGGTGTTGCATTCGGAGAAACTGGCGACCCTCGGCCAGATCGCCGCTGGCGTTGCACACGAAATCAACAACCCGCTCACCTCGATTCAACTTTGCGCAGACGCTGTGGCCAAAAAGGCGCTGCTGGCAACCGAGGGCAAGGTGCCGAACGTCTTCGATGCAGCTGATCTCGATCGCCTCGGCAAAATCAAGGAGGGTGCAGAACGCATTCGCAAGTTCGCGAAGGAACTTGTGACCTATGCGCGACCCTCCGGGACTGAACGCGAAGCTGTGGATATAAATGGTCTCGTCAACCAGGCTCTGTCCTTTTGCGAACATCCGCTCGACAAACACAAAGCCAATCTCGAAAAAGACTTCCATCCGTCTCTTCCGCCGATACAGGCCGTCCGGGACCAGCTGTTGCAGGTCATCATTAATCTTGTGAACAACGCGGCCCAGGCCTTGCCTCCGACCGGAGGCATTGTTCGGGTGCGAACCTGGAAAAAAGGCAAAACGATGGTGGGCATCGCGATCTCGGATACGGGGCGGGGAATTCGCGATTCTGACCGTGCTCAGATCTTCGAGCCCTTCTTTTCGACCAAAGCTCCGGGCGAAGGTACCGGTCTGGGCTTGTCTATCGTGAGGAATATTGTGTATTCACAAGGAGGTCAGATAACGTTCCAGAGTCGGTACGGTGGTGGAACCACTTTCGTACTGACGTTGCCGGTGACACACACCGGAAGCGAAGATGGAGAATCGAATCCCGCATGAAGCCTGAGCAAATTACCGAAGCGCTTGAAAGTGCCGCCACCCAGCTGGGAATCAAAGTCCGTTACGAGGCCTTGCCGCCAGGGGGCGTTTTAACCGGGGGTGGAATGTGTCGTGTGCGGGGAGCCTGGAATCTATTTATCGACAAAAAGTCGAGCCCGTCCGAGCGCATCCAGCTTCTGACGGAGAATCTGTCCAGTTTTGATCTGACGAAGGTCGATATGCCGGCCAAGATCCGCCAACACCTGCGAATTGGTCTGAAGACTGCGCCTGCGGCCGTCGCCACACCGGTTGCCGTTTCACAGACCGACGTCGTCACTCCCTAGCGTTCGAGCCGGGCGATCTGTGCGACGAGAGTCGGATCGGTTTGTAGCGCCTCACGCAACGCTGCTTCGACCTTTTGTCGAACATCCGGTGACGCCGTGGGGCCCACCTGCGCATCCAGGATGCGTTTGACCACCTGATTCACCGCATCGCCTGCGCTTAGTTTGCCGGCTTCCAGCGCTGAACCGATATCGAGAACGCCAGGAACACCCGCCGCGCTGGTTGCGGCTATCCCGCCGACGCTTTCGGTTGGTCTGCTGGTTTCCAGGCGCTCGGCAAAGGCCTTGCCACTCTCTTTACCCGCTCCGGGCGAATCCGGTTGCGACAACGCTTCATGGTTTGCGATGCCATCCGGACCGCCGGTGCCTGTACCTGCGATTTTCATGCTGAAATGGACCTTATCACAGGCGTAAAGAGCTGTGCCTGCTTAGCCGGCGCGGGTATGAAGAGCGTGGACTTCACGTTGTTAACTCCTGATATTCGCCAGGGCCGCTTTGGCCGTGTCGTGTTTGGCGCGAATCACATTCGTGACCGTTGTGAACTGGCGGTTTTCTTGCTGTATCTCCTGCTGCAACGCGATTAAATAGGTGCTGTTTTTGAATCCGTCAGCCTGGATTCGCTCCATGTCGCTCATCTGGGTGCCATTGGTGCCAGCCGGCATGGTGGTCAAGGCTGCCGAACCGCTTCCGCCTATCGTACTTGCGGCACCCTGAGCTGCGACGAGTCCCATCGCTCCAAGCGGACCGGCCACCATGGTCGTCGCCCCAGCCAGGCCAGCCGCCACCAGGCCCTTCATGTCGACATGGTAACCGTTCGCGTTGGTTTCCGTTTGGCGCTCGCGGGTCAGATCGAGGTGTAAATCTTGGCTGTTTTTGTTCGGGTTGATTGCTGAGATGGTCATGGAATTTTCTCCTGACTGTTCTTCGGATAAGCGTGCTGAGCAGTTGCGAGATTTTTCCACCGCCGACAAATTTTCCTCCTCCGACGCCGCTATATTGGGCGGGTGGGTCTTTTCCGTGGATTCCTTGCTCCGTTTCGCGGCGTCCTGTTTGTGGCGCGCCATGCTCTTTGGGGATACGTCGTTTTGCCGCTTGCGATCAATGTTGGGATTGCGGTGCTTGGGTACCGAATTGCACGCAGTGTGGTGGCCGAGCGTTGGGGGATGGATGGTTGGGGAGGATGGGCCTCGTCCCTGGCTCTGGCGGTGGGGTTGATGATCGTGTTCCAACCGATCCTGCTTGCACCTTTTGTGGACGCGCTATCTGAGCGGACCGAAAAGATTGTCACCGGCGCGATTCCGACGATTGGTTTCTTCAAATCCGCCGTACGAGCAATGTGGCACGGGGTTTTGAAATTCCTTTTGTATGCCCTGGGCCTTTCATTGACGCTTGCACTTGGGAGCCTGACCGGGGTCGGAGCCCTCTTCGGCGTGTTACTCACCGGGGTGTTCTTGGCCTTCGATGGCTTTGACTATCCGCTGGGTCGGCGGGAGGTGGGCTTTGCGGGAAAGTGGGCGTACCTCGTGCGAAATATGGGTTTGACGACAGGATACGCGACGGGGACGACGCTCCTATTCATGGTGCCGTTTGCCGCACTCGTGGCTGCGCCATTTGCAGCAGTTGGTGCGACATTGGCCTACCTTGACGGTGAAAAGGCGACCTCAGGCGTGGCAAAAATGAACAACGAGGCCGTGGGACTACCGGGGCCAATTGCTTGACTTCGTTGTGCTTTGTCGGATACGAGTAGTGACCATTTTTCGGGCCGGAATGTCGGTCCGTTAAGCCTCAGCGACAGGGTATCGGATTGAGCAAGCCCATCCCGTTCGGAAAGTACTACCTCCTCGAACGGATCAATGTCGGGGGGATGGCAGAGGTCTTCAAAGCCAAGGCATTTGGCGTCGAGGGCTTTGAGCGCATTCTTGCGATCAAACGCATCCTTTCGAACATCGCCGAGGATGAAGAATTCATCACGATGTTCATCGATGAGGCGAAGATTGCAGGCCAGCTGCAGCACGCCAACATCGCCCAGATCTTGGACCTGGGAAAGGTTGACGACGACTACTTCATCGCGATGGAGTACGTCTCCGGCAAAGATCTTCGCGCCATCTTTGACCACCTGCGCAAGCTGGACCTGACAACGCCGATCCCGCAGCTGTGTTTCGTCGCAATGCAGGTCTGCGAGGGACTCGACTACGCACACGGCAAAAAGGACACGCAGGGGCGGCCGCTCAACCTGGTTCATCGAGACGTTTCACCGCAGAACGTGATCGTAGGGTTCGAGGGCGAGATCAAGCTGGTCGACTTCGGTATTGCGAAAGCCGCCGGTAAGGCCTCGAAGACACAGGCCGGAATTTTGAAGGGCAAGTTCGGCTACATGTCGCCAGAGCAGGTGCGCGGTCTGCCAGTGGATCGCCGCAGCGATATCTTCTCACTCGGCATTTGCATGTATGAGCTCATCACGGGGGAGCGACTCTTCACCGGCGAGAGCGATTTCTCCACGCTCGAGAAAGTCCGGAACGTCGAGATTCTTCCCCCTACAACCTTCAATAAAAAGATTGCTCCGGAACTGGAACGCATCTTGCTGAAGGTACTCGCCAAGGATGCGGACGATCGCTATCAGAACGCGATCGATTTACACGACGATCTACAAGCCTATCTCTACTCCACGGGCGAGATGTGTTCTCGTAAGGATCTTGCCGCCTGGATGAAGCGCACCTGGGCCTCCGAGATCGACGAGGAAAACGCGAAGCTTGAGCAATACACCAATTTGACTCAGCCAACTCCGGGTCCGCTCAGTGTTGTCGATGTGGATGAGGTCGGCGCGGTTCAAGAGAAGGGCGAAGAAGGCCTGGCTTGGGACGAAGAAGAACTTGAGACCCAGATTTTCGACAAGGTTCCCGAAGAAGAAGAACTCACCTCGTCGGATCTCTTCGTGGGTGGTCACGGCGAGCAGAGTACGCAGCGTCCGACACCGGTTATTACGGCCCGAGGCGTCCGTTCGGCCGCGCTAACAACCCGGACTGATTCGGGGGGGCTGTTTGAGTCCGATGACAAGACGATTGCTCAAGCTCCGTCTGATGAGTTGCTTGCGGATATGGGTATCGCCGCTGCACGGCTCGCCAAGAAACAGAGCCAGGGCAGTGATGGGTCTTCGGGTCTCGGACCTCCGGGTGGCCTTTCGGAGATTCGCGGTCGCGCTCCGAGTGGTATGCCGACTGGAAATCGCCCCGTCAACATGGGTGCCACAATGCCGGGCCTCGGGGCGCCGCTTTCGGCTTACCGTCCGTCGGGATCGCACCCGTCCGTTGGGATGCCCGCTATCCCCATACCCGCCGCGTCGGGGAGTTCCACCCTCAACACTTCGCGACTAGGTGCTTACGCCCAGCCGCAACAGAACACCACGCTTCGCAACTTGGGCATCATGGCGGCGCTGGCTGCGGTCGTTGGACTGATTGTGGTCTTGACGAAGGACAATCCGGGAACGTTGATCGTGGTGGTTAATCCGGTCGATTTAACCTTCAAGGTGGATGACGTCGTCGTCGAACACGCAAAAAACGGTTCGGTAACCGTCAAGAAGAAAGCGGGTCCTTATCGGATTGCCGCTGAAAAAGCTGGTTACGATCCTGATGTGCGTCAGGTGGATGTTGAGTCGGACGTAAAGCAGAAGCTAGAGATCACCTTAAAGCCGTCTGCCGATACAGGGTTTCAATTGAAGAGCACGCCGTCGGGCGCTTTGGTTTGGTTGGATGATCGGCCACTGACGGTTTCCGAAGATGGCAACGGACCTCAGATTCAGACTAACTTCAAGGCGGACAGGGTCGCGCCGATTCCACACGTTATCGAATTGCGCCTGGAGGGTTACGAAAACTGGCGCTACGAATTCGTTCAGGAACCGGGAAAGATTCTCGACATCAACGCAGAGTTGGTCGCCAAGGGCGCGGTCAAACCATCCAAGCCATCTGTAGCACCAAAGCCAGTGGCTGCGGCCCCGGAGCCCAAACCCGTTGCTGCAATTCCGGCTCCGAAACCCGCGCCGCCGGCTCTGAAACCCGCGCCGCCGGCTTTGAAACCCGCGCCGAAGCCGGTGGTGGCCAAGGCGCCTAAGCCTGCAGTTGTTCGTAAGCCTTTGGCAGCTGCCAATCCGCCGGCGCCGGAGCCCGCTGGCGGTGGCGAGGCCTGTATCGTTACGCTTGGTGCCAAACCCTGGGCCAAGGTCTTCATTGATGGCAAAGACACCGGGAAGATCACCCCCGTCGTGAAGCACGAAGTGGCGTGTGGCAAGCGCAAAATCACCTTTGTAAATTCCGATTTGAAGATCGAAAAGTCCGTTTCGATCACGGTCAAATCAGGTGAACCCTTTAAACAAGTTTTCTCGCTGGTTGATGACGAATGACCGAACTCGAGCAACTTTGGCGTAACTACTTCTTCAACGCCCCAACGCTGAATCCCAGCATGCCGTTCGCGCGCGATGCGATGGTAGCGGACTTGGCTTCTGTGCTGGGTCGACTCGTACCCTCCGACGGCAGCGTGCTCGAGGTGGGCTGCGGTCGCGGTGATCTCGTAGCCACCTTGCCCAACTCAGTACGGGCTGGGATGGATTTTCGAGACGAAACCATCGACGCTGCTCGAGCCGCACACCCCGATATCGCATTTTACAAGGGCGACGTCCTTGACGCGGCCACAGATGAAACGCGATACGATTCGATAATTTGCGACCGATTGGGACACAGCGTGCCTGATGTGCGGCTGTTGCTGGAGCGCCTTGGTCAGCGTCTGAACCGGGGTGGGCGAATCTTCTTTGTTACGTTCAATTATCTTTGGGAAACCCCAACGCGGCTGGCAGAAGCGATCGGAATGAAAGTTCCTTCGCCGCCGTCCAACTGGCTTTCGGAATCCGATTTCGCAAATTTGTTTTCGCTTACGGGTCTTGAGGCGGTTCGGTTCGAGGACCGAATGATGTTACCAGCCGATGTCCCCGGCCTTTCGACGCTCGCGAATCGGTATGCCGTCAAGTTGCCGGCCTGCAATCGTGTCGCTCTTTATCGCGTCTATGTGATCCGTCGTAAAGACG
>JAYUPZ010000070.1:0-5009 GCA_043759805.1 Myxococcales bacterium
CCGTCCACTTTCTTGCCAAGCCGAACAGCCGCTTCGAGGCGTTCCTTCAGGCCGCGTTCGGCGAGTGCGCGCAAGTAGCTGTGGGGATCCCCGTCGTTCGGGACCTTGAATCGAGGCAACAGATTCTTGCCGAGATCGAGTTCGACATTGCAGAGATCGCCAATTCGCGCAGCATTCTCCATCGCCTGTGGAATCTGGGTAAAGTAGGCGTTCATTTCGGACGGTGACTTAACGTAGTACGCATCGGTCCGGTGATGCATGCGGTCTTCGTCGTTGATGGTGCGCTTTTGCTGCACGCACATCAGGATCTCGTGTGGTCGCGCATCTTTCCGGTTGAGGTAGTGGCAGTCGTTGGTGGCGATGAGCGGGATCTCGGTTTTCTTGGAGATCTCTATCAGCTGACCATTGACCGTTTCTTGCTCTTCCAGCCCGTTGGGCTGGATTTCCATGAAGAAGTTACCCTTGCCGAAGATGGATTCGTATTCGCGGGCGACCTCGATGGCGGCGCTTTCGCCCCGGCGCATCAGGCTTTGCGCCATCTCGCCGCCCAAACACGCCGAAAGTCCAATCAACCCTTCAGAGTGTTCACGCAATAACTTTTTGTCGATGCGCGGGTTGTAATAAAATCCCTCGAGAAATCCCATCGAATTGAGATAGGAAAGGTTGCGCCAGCCCACGTTGTTTTTGGCGAGCAAGATAAGGTGATGGCTTCGGCGCTGAGTCTTGTCGAGGCGATCGGGCGCAACGTAGGTTTCGCAACCGAAGATGGGTTTGACCCCGTGGGCTTTCGCTTTTTCGTAAAAGTGAATCGCGCCGAAAAGGTTGCCATGGTCGGTGATCGCCGCAGACTTCATGCCCCGTTCAAGGATGGCTGGAAACAGATCATCAACCCGGATCGCACCGTCGAGAAGACTGTACTGCGTGTGCAAATGCAGGTGGGTAAACTCGGCCATGGTGCGGACTCCCTGTTGGGTAACATTTGCGGCGGTACCGGTCAACGAGCCAATGCGGAACAATCACGTATAATGCGGGGCGAAGCCCGAGGGGCGTGCACACGTGCTGCAGACCGGTGGACAATTTTTGGACGGTAGGTATGGAGCGCGATTTAACGCGTTTGTCCTGGGATTGTTGCTTTCTTCGGTGGCTGCCTGCGTTGATCGCGACGAACCCGTGCCGGGCCCGAGCGGCCCGTTATTATTGCGACCGGTCCCCGAAAGCCGCGTGCTTGGTCTGGGCGAAAGCGCCACGCTTTTGTTCGTGTTGAAAGACGCGCGGGAAGTTCCCGGATCCGGCCAACTGATTCGCTTCCGAATCGCCGGAGAGGGCGACAATCCGAGCAAGGGGGCCACGCTCAATGTTTCCGAGGCGGTGACAAACACGACCGGTTCAGTTTCACTCGCGCTACAGGCCGGCGTTGCCGCGAACTTCTTTGTCGAGGCTACAACGCCTCGCGCGGATCCCGTGCGATTGCCGATTACGGTACAGGCCGCAACACTCGCGGACGTGATCGTTGTTCCGATCATCGATCCGAATGCGCCGCGGTTGTCTGCGTTGACTTTGTCGCTCCACGATGGACAAAGGTGTGCTGCATTGAAACTGGAACCACCCTTTGTGTTGCCGGTACCGGTGCGACCGATCCAGTCGCTGTCGGCGCAAACCGCAGCACATACCTTCACAGCGTTGCGCACCGACGAATCGCATGCGGCCGTGGCAATTGGACGTCGTCAGGACGGGGTCGCACGCGCGATTGGTTGCGTGGACATTTCCGGCAAACAACTTTCGGCCGCGACAGCCGTTCGCGTGTATTTGCCTCTCACGGCGTTTTATCCGATGGCCACAGGCAACTACGCTCTTTCGTCGGAATGGGAATTCGCTCCGCTTCCAGACGCGGTTACCGAGATAGCAGAGGCGTGGCGAGAGCAGGCGCGGTGTCCGTTGGCGCCGTCTGACCTTTGGCTTGACTGCACCATCGATGCACTGTCAAACAGCGTGGATGATCCGCTAGACTGCCGGCCGGGCATCGACGAGGGCGCAATTGGCCTGGCTTTGCAGGCCCGGCGGGGAACCGCGGATGTTTCGTCGGGCTGCGCGGGGCGACGGGATAAAAACGAGCAACCGTCGCTCGAAGCGCTTGTTTTCGATACCTTGCAGTCAAACCCGATTGCAAAAGCCCTCGTCGCGAAGTTACCAGCCCTTTCAGACAAGGTGGAACACATGTTCGACCGAGTTCGCTTTACGTCGCTCATGGAGATAAACGCCGACGGTCCGCAGGATTCAGTGGCACGGACCCACCATCGCCTGGTTAGTGCCGAAGTCGCAGTCGGTGCTGACCTCGAACGCGTGATCTTGAATTCGCTTGGATTGCCCGCGCTGGAATCCCGTCAAATCCCGACGATACGAACCGCGGACCGCGTGACGTTCAATGCCCACGCGTTTTCGGTGGAACTTGGCTCCATCCTGCGTTACGCATTTGTATCACGGGCATTGCGCCAGGCGAACGTTGCTGACAGCATCGACAATCTGACGATGCGCATCGCAGAGGGTCTGCAGCTGCAAAGCACAAAGGGTTGCGAGGCACTGGATCGTCTGCTGTGCGGAGAACTGGTGAAAGCGCCGGGATGTCTGCAAGATGCCTGCGCGCGAGGGTTGCAAGCCTGGACAGCTACCCTTTCAGATGGATTTCTCGCGCTTGACGGCGAAGGCGCGGATTTAACGATGAACGGCTCCGCCAAAACCGACGATACGAATGCCGACTTCATCGTGGATCGACTTGGTAGCCTGATTGCGGGCGGATTGCCACCGGGTCTCTGGGACGGCCTTCTGCGAACGCGGTCGGGAAACCACGTGCTGAATGGTCTCTGGGTTGGAACGCCCGCTCCAGAGTAGGTCTACCGCCGCACCAGTTTATATATCGGGCCCTCGTGGGTCACGATGTACAGCTCTCCGTCGTGATCCCGCCCGAAGGAGGCAACGCGAGCCAGCCGCGAATCCGGATCGAGCGTGGGTTTCCAATCCCATACATCCACGGCACGTCCTTCATCAACGCGAAGGCTGTGCACAATTGCTGTGCAGTAGTCTCCGTAGAAATAACGCCCGGTCAACTCTGGCAATGCCTTGCCCCGGTAGACATAGCCGCCCGTGATCGAACAGCCGGTCTTGTGATCGTATTCAACAATCGGCGGCTGGAACGGCGATGCGTCACACGATTCGCCTTCGCGGCAATGAAAGCCCTCCATCACATTCCATCCGAGGTTAACGGGTTTATCAAAAGATCCCGCAAGCTGTGCAGCCGACAACAGATGCACGTACTCGAAGCGACCCTGACCCACATCCGCCACGAAAAGGTCGCCGGTCTCGGAATCGAAAGCGATACGCCAGGGATTCCTCACGCCGATCGCAAGCAGTTCCGGCGCAAGCAGTTTAACGTTCGCCGACGCCGCATCCACGTTCAGACGAAACACCTTGCCGAGTTTCGCGTTCGGGTTTTGTCCGTTCTTGTGCGGATCGTTGGCCGAGCCACCGTCACCCAATCCGAAATACAGCTTGCCATCCGGTCCAAACGTTAGATCGCCTGCATTGTGATTCGAATAGGGCTGCTCGACCGAGAACACCAACTTCGCCGGATCATCCGATGCGCGCTCGGGATCGGTTTTGCTGACCATGCGTTCTTCGATTCGTGTGGTGCCATTGGGCGCCGCCGTGTAGTTGACAAAGAATCGGCCATTTTCTGCGAAATCCGGATGAAAGGCGAGACCCAACAAACCCTGCTCGCCGTTGTCTCGGTCATCCAGTTGAACCAGCGTTGACACGTCCAGAAAAGGCGTCGAGGCAACCGTGTTACCGCGCAAGATTCGGACGAAGCCCTTCTTCTCAACCACAAACAGGCGACCGGGAGGCTCCGGGGCCGCAACAAGCCCGACCGCCTCATTGGTTTCGGTGGTGACCAGCTCCAGCGTGACCACCGCTAACCCCGGCGGTGCTGAAACCACCGCCGGCGGCCGAGGCCCCGTGTGACCGCCACCCGTTGAACCCGACTGCGTTGCGCATGCAACAAAGCCAAACGCGATGATGTTCACTACCAGTCGCCAGCTTGGATACGCCATGGCTTCTCCTACGTCAAAAGTGCGCCTTCGCCAAGACTGGAACGTGACATCATCGGCGTTTCTTCCGTTTTTCCGGGACCGACAGCACTTGCACTTCAACCAACACCACTCCCTTTTGAATCATGTCGAGCGCCCGGGCGGCGGCAAGCGACAGATCTAAAATTCGGCCCGGACCGTAGGGCCCGCGATCGTTGATCCGCACGTCAACCGTCTGACCGGTCGCAACCGCACCCCTCGACAGGCGGTGAACCCTTATCACCGTTCCGAGAGGCAACTCACGATGGGCTGCTGTCATCTTTTCTGGGCGGTAAGGCTCGCCCGAGGCCGTCGGTCTCCCGGCCAGCGAACTCGAATAATAACTGGCCTTGCCCCGCTGTCTCAAACCCGGATGAACCCAGTCCGGGTCCGACGCCCGGACCGTCGGGGATGACCCACAGCCAGTGCCACACCAGAGCGCGACCAGCACCACGACCGGATATAGTAGAGATTCAATGAATCCCGATGAACGCGTGCAGCGGTTGCTGGAACATGCAACCGCACTGGTCGGGGCGCGCCTTTCCGACATTGCGGATGGATTGGGTTTGCCGGTTCCGGCGGGAGGATTGCGAAGCAAGGGGTGGTCCGGGCAAATCATAGAACGCGAACTTGGAACAACGGAAGAAAGTGGGCACCCGAGCGCGCGCGGGCCCGATTTTCCGGAACTCGGCATCGAACTGAAAACGGTGCCCGTTGATCGGCTCGGAGCGCCCCTCGAATCCACCGCCGTTTGTATGATCGATCCCGTAGTAATTGCGGGCGAGTCCTGGGAATCAAGCACCGTGCGTAAAAAACTTCAACGCATTCTTTTCGTGGCGCTCGAGGTACCCGACGTGAAGGGCGTTCGTGGCATCCCCTCTGTGGGTGACC
>JAYUPZ010000071.1:0-10477 GCA_043759805.1 Myxococcales bacterium
GATCTCGGGACCGCTGGAAACACGGGCGCCTACGGCACGTGCAACGCAAACTGCACCTTACCCGCACGTTGCGGCGACAACACGGTTCAGATGAATCAGGGAGAAGAATGCGACGACGGTTCCAACCTTGCGACCTACAGCACGGGCGCCCTACGATGTGGTCCCGGTTGCAAGTGGGCCTCCCGTTGTGGCGACGACGTGGTTGATGGCGGGCGCGGCGAAGCCTGCGACCAGGGCGCGGACAATGGCAAGGGATACGGCTATTGCACGGCGACCTGTCAGGCTGGACCACGTTGTGGCGACAAAGCCACCACCGACGGGGAACAGTGCGACGACGGAAACGCCAATGGTACATCGCAGAGTCTTTGTACGGCTACGTGCACTCGCAAGTGTGGCAATGGCATGGTCGACGGCGGCGAGCAATGCGACAACGGCGCTGCCAACAACACGGGCGGCTACGCCAAGTGCAACGCAAACTGCACCTTTGGTCCACGCTGCGGAGATGGCATCAAGACCATTCCCGAACAGTGTGACGACGGCAAGAACGATGGTTCTTACGGCACCTGTGCAAACATGTGTGTTTTTGGACCACGCTGTGGCGATGGTGCGGTTCAGGAGACTGCCGGAGAAAAATGTGACCTTGGTGCCAACAACGCCAGCGGTTACGGCAAGGGCAAGTGCACACCGCAATGTCGACCGGCGCCATTCTGTGGCGATCGCTCGGTTGACCTGGGCGGCGGCGAAGCGTGTGACGACGGCGTAAACAGTGGCCTTGCCGGTTCCTGCACTGTGGATTGCAAGGGCTGGGTCGAATTGCCGAAGTGTGGCGACGGTACAAAGGATCCGGGCGAGCAATGTGATGACGGCACCAATGTGAACGGTACCGCCAACAGCGTGTGCGACGTGCGCTGCCGAAACAAGTGCGGCAACGGCTTCGTTGATCCGGGCGAAGAATGCGACAACGGCGAAAACGACGGAAGTTACGGTACGTGCAACTCGATGTGTAAGCGCGCCGACTACTGCGGCGACGGAAAGAAGAATGGACTCGAAGGTTGTGACCTTGGCACGAGCAACGTTGCCAACCCCTACGGTCCGAACAAGTGCACGACGCAATGTACTGTTGCGCCGTACTGCGGCGACGGTCGTATTCAATCTGGATTCAACGAAGTGTGCGACGGCCAGCCGGGGTGTAACGCCACGGGTTGCACCTACCCGATCCCCGAGTAGTTGGCCGACAGTACCGCCCACCAGGCCCTCGAAATGGTAGGGTCTTGTCCATCCTAATGAAAAAAATTCTGGTTACCGGAGGCGCAGGTTTTATAGGCTCTCACACCTGCGTCGAGCTCTTTTCGGCAGGCTACCTGCCGGTGGTGGTCGACAATTTTTCGGGATCAGACCGCAGGGTCAAGGATGCGCTGGCGAAGATTTTGGGTACTTCGATTCCGGTTTACGAAATCGACTGCTGCGATACGGTTGCGTTGCGCGAGGTCTTTCGCAAAGAAGGACCCATCGAGGGCGCCATCCATTTCGCGGCTTACAAATCCGTAGGAGCCTCGGTCAATCAGCCGCTTGAGTACTACGCCAACAACCTTGGATCGCTCGTGACGTTGTTGCAGGTGATGCGAGAGGAAAACGTACGACGTTTCGTGTTTTCGTCTTCCTGCACGGTGTACGGTCAGCCCGACAAGCTTCCCGTGACCGAGGAAAGTCCGATGAAGCCCGCGGAGTCCCCTTATGGACGGACAAAGCAGTTTTGTGAAGCGGTGATCAACGACACCGTGACAGCCAAGATTCCGTTGCAGGCAGTCAGCCTGCGCTACTTCAACCCGGTGGGTGCGCATCCAAGCGCGCTCATCGGCGAGCTTCCGATTGGAAAACCAGAAAATTTGGTCCCATTCATCACGCAGTCGGCGGCCGGCTGGCGCGGCGAACTGACTGTGTTCGGTAACGACTACAGCACCCGTGATGGCACCTGCGTTCGTGACTACATTCACGTGGTGGATCTCGCGCGCGCGCATGTGGCAGCGATGCGCTGGCTAGAAAAAGAAACGCGCCCGGCATTCAACGAGATCTTCAACCTCGGTACCGGAAATGGCGTCACTGTGTTGGAAGCAATTGCTGCTTTTGAGCAAGCCTCGGGAAACAAGTTGAACTATCGGATGGGCGCTCGCCGACCCGGCGATGTGATGGAGGTTTACGCCAACGTCGAGAAGGCAACCCGATTGTTGGGATGGCAAACCGAGTTGACGATCCTCGAAGCGATGCGGGATGCGCACCGCTGGCAAACGACGCTGGGGCCGAAACCTCCGACGGGCTAGTTGCAGCCGGGCGGCTGATTTAGACCGGAAGTTGCCGTGCCACCGGTGGCGGCAGGGCATCGGGCTGGATCTTGAACAGCTCAAGCTGCAAACGAGCCGCCCGGAACGCGTTCCTGATTGCGACGAAAACATCGTCATGGGCTGCGTTTTTGGGATCGTCGTGCAGGATCTCAAGAATCCCGTCGGGGAACGAGAAGTCCATGCGGACGCGCAGCAGCTGTTCCTTACGCTTTTGCGAGATGGCTTCGATGAAAACGTGAGCTCCGGTGGCGCGATCCAGAGCTGAACCCAGACGCGGCAACCAGGCCATGACTTCTGCTCGGGCCGGTTCGAGCGCATCCATCCCGACGAACGAGACCCGGCACGAGGATAGATTCATGGGCGTCAAGGTAGCATACCGGGCGTTGCAAACCCTCGTTTTCTATGCATTCACCTTAATAAGCCGCGTTCCCAGAGGAAACGGCCGCATTGTGGGAGGCGTGATTGGGGGTGTTCAGGATGGTGAGGCCGGCACCGGTTGCGGGGGTTGCGGTGTAATCCGGGTAGTGGTTTCGGTACAGGTTCAGGATCGTGCTCAGGTCGAATCGATTGTTGGTGATTTGGTGCCCCGTGATGAGGGCCTGAACCTCACGAATCGCGGCGCCGTTGACACCGCCCATGGCGCCCCGAAAAACATTGTTGTCGATGATCAAGCCGGTGACGTTCGCTCCCGAGTTTCCATTCACCAGGATCGCCGGGCCGCTATCGTTGAAATCCGAATTTTGAATCCGAATATCACGGCCTCCCCAGACCGCGATGTCGTCCGAATAACCGCTCAAACCGGTGTTGTTGGTCATCGTGAGACCATCCAAACGCAAGGTCTGATTGTCGAGGAAATTGGAGCCCCCGTGGTAGCCCGTGTTTCCGGAAATGTTGGTATTCAAGATCGCGGACCCTGTCGTGCCTGAAAAGTAGACGCCGCCCGAGCCATTGTTCGCGGTGCCGTTCGTGATCGTGCTGTTGCTGACCGTTACGGATTGACAGTAGAACACAGTGATACCAGCCCCTGATTGCAAGGCTGCATTGTTTGTCACAGTGACCGAATCAATCAGGACGGTCGTTGGTCCTCCCGCGCTATTGGCAATGAAAACGCCTCCTCCGTAGTGGTGGTAACCATCGGCGTTCGCGCCAGTACCGCCCTGCATCGTGAAATAGCGAAGCGTGATATTCGATGCGGAAATCCAGACGACGTGGGATGCGGTCGATGCTGCGTCAAGGATTGAGTTTGACGAAAACGCCGTAAACGCCGTGTCCCATCCACCAATGACGGTGAGCGCGCCGTCGATTTGTACGCCTGCGGTCGTTGAGCCGGAAAGTCCGCCGTTGGCGGCCGTGTAGGATCCGGTCGTGACGAGGACCTTGGTGAAGCCACCGGCGATTGCCGCGTTGACGCCTGCCTGTATCGAGCGCAACGGAGCGGACCGCGAACCCGCGGCACCTGCTTGACCCAGCGTCGACACGAAAACACCATCTTCGAGCACGGTTCCGCTGAGGTTTCCGTTGACCGTTCCACCCGAAGTGGCCGCTACGGTGAGTGTCCCCGTTTTGCCCCCAATGGCAGTGTTTGCCAGTGGATTGAAGGTCAGGCTGACCGTGCAGGGGGCGCCAGCATTTAACGAGACGTTCAAACAAGTGTTCGCGCTGATCGTGAAAAGGCCCGCATCATTTCCGGACTTGGAGACCGTCAGCGTGCTCGACGGGACGCCACCCGTGTTTGTGATGGTGAAACTTTGGGCGACTGCGATCTTGCCCTGAATGGTATCGCCAAAGTTCAAGACGGCAGGGCCGATCGTAAGGTTGGCCGGCGCGAGGCCAGTCACGGAAAGATTCGTCACGACCATGCCGCCTGGATTGGCCTGGACGGTCAACGTGGCAGTTCGACTGCCGAGGACGGTGGGGGTTGCAATGACGTTCACCGTACAACTGTCGTTGGGCGCAAGCGTCGTACAGTTCGAGGTACGGGCGAAGTCGCCGGGATTGGTTCCACCGAGGGTCGCGCTGATGTTGCCGGTGGCGACAGCGCCTGTATTGGTGATGGTGACGAGGCTGCCGCTGCTGTTGGTATTGACTTGCAGCGACCCAAACGTCAGCGACGGAGGGTTTCCGCTCATCAGGGCGGGGGCAAGTCCAGTCCCGGACAACGAGGCGGTATCCACTGCACCCGCTCCGGCATTGACGGTCAGGGTGGCCGAACGCGCGCCCGTTTGGCTGGCCGTGAATGCGATGCCCACGATGCACGAGTCGCCGCCGGCAATCGCACCGCTACAAGTGTTGCTCACGACGGCGAAGTCCCCCGCGTTTGCACCGGTGATAGCGATGCTCGGTGCTGCGGTTGCGAGATCACCGGGGTTGGCAAACGTGGACGTGACGATGCTGCTTGGCGTCCCGACGACCACCGAGCCGAAGCTGAGGGCGTCTGGTGTCGCGGTCAGGGACGCCGGTGCGCGACCCGTTCCGGTGAGGCTTGCAAAGGCCATTCCCCCGGGATTGGTGGTGATCTGCACCGACGCGTTTTTAACGCCTCTCGAGGTTGGTGCAAATACCACATTGACCGTGCACGAACCACCACCGGCAACACCCGCTGCGCAGTTGTTTGTTCCCAGCACGAACTGGTCCGCGTTGGTACCGACCAACACCAAGGTGGGAATGCCCGTTTCCTGCGCGCCCATGTTGAGAACCGTAAACGGTGTTGGGTTTCCCGTTACGCCGATGTTGATGCTGCCCAGATTTGCGTTTGAGGGGGAAACCGACACGTTGGCCTGTGACAGGCCAACACCTTGCAGAGCAACGGAAACGGCGCCGCCCGGTGTTGCAGAGACATCGACCGTGGCCTGCAGATTGCCGGTCGTTTTGGGGTCGAATCCGACTGCGATGGAACAGGTGCCTCCGCCTGGCAGAATTTGTCCCGAGCATCCGTTGGTGACAATTGAAAAATCGGCAGCGTTGGAGCCGGCCCGCGCAACCGACAGCGTGCCCGTGGGTTGATCTCCGGTATTGGTGATGGTGAACGGTGTTGCGGTTCCTACCTGGTCCTTGATGACGCTGCCGAGATTCAACGATGGAGTGGACGCGGTAAGTGATCCGACGGATTGTGCGATGCCACTCAGGGCTGCAAGCGTACTACCGCCAGGGCTTGCGCTGATCTGCAAGGTTGCGTCGAGCATGCCGCGCTGGCTCGGGTTAAAGCGGACATCAATGGTGCACGTGGCAGTTGCTGGCAAAGCCGCGGTACAGCGATTGGCGACAATGGTGAAAGCGCCCGGAGTCGCGCCTCCGAGTCCGACAGACGGTACACCCGTGGACGTATCTCCGGGATTCGTAACGGTGAATGTCTGAATGACGCTTTGACGGTTGACGGCCGTGCTCACGAAAACAAAGGTGGCTGGCGTGACTCGAAGGTCACCGAGAGCCTGGCCTGTTCCCATCAGGGATACCTGAACCGATCCGCCTGGTGTGGCGGAAATTCCAACGTTGGCTGTGCGCGCGCCGCGGGCTGTCGGCGTGAATCGCAGGCCGATTCGGCAGCTTTGTCCCGCCGTCAGAGCCGTTGTGCAACCGTTGTCGGCGATGGCAAAATTGGCAGCATTCGCACCCGCAAGTGCGACGACTGGTACGCCGGTCGTCGATCCGCCCGTGTTCGTAATCGTGAGAACGGATACGGCGCTTGCAACGGCCGTGACGGAACTGCCGAAATTGACGAGCGTTGGTGAAGACGAGAGTGCCGCGGGCAATACGCCGTTACCGGAAAGCATCACGTTCACGTCCACCGGACCACCGCTGATTCGCAGGATCGCATCTTGAGAAGTTGCGGTCGACGGCTTGAATGTTACGGAAATCGAACAGCTCGATCCCGCTGCCAGGGGTGATCCCGAACAGTCATCGCCCGCGAGCTCAAACGCCGCACCGCCGGGCCCAGTCAAGGATACCATCGCGGAAGCGCTGGCAAGATCACCGCTGTTGGTGATGGTGATGACCGTGCTACGGTTCTCCCCGACGACCGTGTCTGCGAATGCAAAGGCGGGTGGAGATGCGAAAAGATTTGCGACGGGCTTCGGTTCCTCGGCGGCGAGATCGGCGATACCCCAGTACCCGTCGGAATCCCAGGGAAGATCGTATTCGTAATTGTAGATTGGCGGGCCAGAAGCAGCGTCGTCGATGCCGTTGGTGGTCAGCGGGACCGGTGACCGACGAACCTCGCTCTCCGCCGCCCAGGTGCCCCCGGCTTCTTGTGCCCTGACGGGGGTCCGGCCGCGGACCGGTGGCGTTTGTTCGGGTAAGGGCTGGACGATTCGAGGACGGACGGGCGGAAGGGAAGGCGCCGGCGTTTGATCGGACACAATGGTTCGCACCCGGATCGCGGTCTGAGGAATCGGTGGTGTTCGCGGTCGGGTCGGCGCAGGTGATACGCTTTGTACAACAACCGTGCGGCCACGTGGCGGCGCTATGGTTTGGCCAAGCACATTCAACACCGAACCTGCGATTGTCTTGTTTCCGTGACGTGTGTCCCCGACGTTGAAGGCGGGTTCTTCGGGATTCGGTTCGGCCGGAACGAAAAGCAATGTGCGCGCCTTCTTCGGGCCGATGAACACCATCTGTTCTTCGTCAGCAAGGGGCACTTCGACCTCATCTACAATCGTCACGCCTCCGCCGAGATCACCGCCGAGGTCGACAGAATGATTTGCCAGGCCCCAGAGGCCGCCACCCGTGATGTCGATTTCCCATTCTTCGGATTCGGGTTTGACGGGTGATCCCAACCCAACCCGTCGTGCCGAAGTCGTCTCCACGAACAACGTGGCCCCGGGAGAATCGGCGTGCATCGTGGCGTACCGTTTCGACGGCGCGGGCGCTACGACCCGCAATCGCGCACGAATCGGTACGGCGAAACGAGAATCATACGGCGTGATTTCGATGGCGGTGTCCCCGATGACCCCCGACGCGGACATCCGAATGCCGGTCACGACGCGTGCCTGAATTTCGACGCCTTCGGGAATCGCGCGGGCAGGAATTTTGAGAATTACTGTTCCGTCCGGATCGCCGGTGTCGAGCAACAGCTGCTGTCGCATGGGTAACTTCTGCAACGGCGAGGATCCGTGAACCTTGCGATAAGCGGGCTGAGGTTCGGGTTCGGATTCCCCGGATTTGCATCCGAGGATGCTCACCACTGCAGTCGCGAAGATCAAGGTAACAAGGCTACAATGCGTTGAGTTATTTTTCATGATAGGTCAGTGGAAAAGCGACTTTTTTTGCCATACGTAGCATGGTTCGCCGTTACGGAGAGAGTCCGTTCATTTCCTTGACTCGATACCAGGCGGTTTGTCGCATTAGAAGAAGAATTTGAGGCTCGACCGGATGCGCAATTGTTGGCATCGTCTCCTCCCATGGACCGATTCTTGGCTTTTCGGAAATATTGTTTGACCGCTGTCATCGCCGCGGCCCTCGGCCCCGTATTGGTCAGCTGCTCTTCAAATTCAGACGCAGTGCGCAGCGGTGGACAGGCAGGCAATCAAAATCCAATGGCCTACGGTGGGTCGGGTGCCGGAGGACTGGGTGGTAGCACGGGAAGCCCAAAGTCTGACCCCGACGGGGGCATCCTCCCGCCGGAGGAGACGCCGATTGGCAAAGTGCCCATGTTTGTCGCAGCGGGCCAGGGCGGACGAACCATCGCCTCGTGTGATGATGGCAAAACCTGGGTCGCCAACCGCAGTTTCGAGAACAACAATGACGACCACTCGCCCAATACCCACAAGGGTCTGGCCTACGGCGGTGGTACGTTTGTTGTTCTGTTGGGATGGGGTGCCGACTCGTCATTGCTTGTGAGTACAGATGGCGTCAGCTGGAAACGCAACACGGGTTTGGGCAACGTGTCGTATGGCGGAATCGCTTACGGCGGCAATCGCTTCGTGTTGTTGCGGCAAGAAGTCGCGCAATATTCAGAGGACATGGGGGCAACCTGGACGCGTGCACGGATTCAGCCCTCGAACGATCACCGCGAGGGCGGCGGTGGTAACGGGTTGCCGGGGCAAAAGGGCGTCTTTGGCGGCGGGGGCAGTGGCACCGTGCCTTCGATGAGCTGGGATGGCGGAGAAACGTTTTCGTCTGTCCCGGGGTGCGGGAATTTTGATTTTGGCGGAATCGGAGGCGAAGGCGGCGTGGCTGCGGGCAACGGCCATCTGGTCTTTGTTTCCCGGCTGGGGACAACCTGTCACGTCACGGACAATGGCAAAACGGTCACAACCGGCAAGCTCGATTCTGAAGTCGACGGAAAGTTGGTTTTTGCGCTCGGCAAGTTTTGGGTAACCAACGGCGCCACCATCTATTCCAGCCAAACCGGTGAGATTTGGAAACGTATTGCAGCTTCCCCGTCCGATTTGGCGTTGCAGGCGATTGCCGTCGGCAACACAGGAACTTTCGTGGCGATCAGCAAGACTGGCGCTGATTTTTACCGAAGCACCGATGGCGTCACTTGGCAGAAAGTATCGGGCCCTCCGGGTCCAGCCCTGATGAGGGTTGTTTTCGGATACGGACTTCCGTCAAGTCAGTGCCAGGGAAACTGAATCGAAATGGCACTGTTTTCCGGGGCAAAAGGGCGACGATTGTGGACTGCTATCACGGCGGGCGCTGCCGTGGGGGCAGTTGCGGCGCTTTTTGCCGGAACGCGGCCCTCTCTGATGGAGCGAGGTGAACATTGGACGTTCGATCTGCGCACTCGCCTGAGTGCCACGGCCGCCCGGGCCAATCCAGCGATTGTCATCGTGGACATCTCGGAACGGGACATTCAGGACGCGCAAAAAAACTTCGAGGTGACCTGGCCGTGGCCACGTGCGATGTACGGATACCTCAGCGAATTCGCGACGAAGGCAGGTGCACGGGCGGTGGTGTTCGACTGGTTGTTTCAGGACCAGGGGCAATACGGCGTGAGCGATGCCGAGGAGTTCGCGGCTGCGATGAAAGCGTCACACAAGGCGGTGATTGGGCTGGCGTTGCACAGAGGAGGCTCGACAAGCGCTGCCGATGAGGGTCCATTCGCTTTCAAGCTGGGTCTGCTTCAAAGCCCAAAGCAAACGCTCGACTTCGTCAATGCGTTGCGGGCATGGAACGCCCGCGTGTTTCTTGGCGGCGAAGAAAAAAGTCTTCTTGTCGGAGGAACACAAAGCGCCGCGGAAGCGACAATGGAATGGCAACGGTTGTCGAATCTCGAAGCGCTTGCACCGTTGTTCGCTGCGCTACCACCGGGAGAGCCGACCGTCATCGACATGAGGACCCTTGGCGGACGTGTGCAATGGTCCATCGCCGACGTGATTCGAGAACGCGACGGTATCGCGTTGCCCCCTTCGTTGACTGTGCACCCGCCGGTTCTTAACGGGATGGATCCTCCCCTCTTCGCGATCGCCGCCGCCGCGCGCACCGGCAACGTTTATCAGGATCCCGAGGAAGACGGCATCTTTCGACGGCATGCACCCTTCGTGGTGAGCGCTGGAAAGCTATTTCCCTCATTGGCGATGGCCGCGTGGAATGCCGGTCTGGAACCTGGTCAAGGCGCGGCCTACGTTTCGGGTCGTACGCTTGTTGTGGGTGAACGTCGGATTACGCTCGACGATGAAGGGCGCTTCGCGATCCGTTTCCACGGTGCGGACGTCTACCCCCACCTTTCGTCGTACGAAATCCTTCGATCCAAGGCGATGATCGACGAGGGCACCTTGCCCGTCGTTCCCCTGAGTGCATTGCGCGATAAGATTGTGGTCGTTTCGGCAAGTGGTCATGCGTTGCGAGACGTGCGCAGTTCGGCGATCTCACGCAGCCATCAAGGCTCGGGGATCAATGCGGCGGCGCTCGATAACCTCTTGTCTGGGGATGCGATTCGTCGCGTGCCAGCCGCCACAGATGCGGTGCTTGCATTCCTACTCTGTTTGCTTGCATCGATTCTCGTGAGTGCGTTGTGGTCGTGGATTGAGCGCCCGATGCTGGCGCTTGCGTCTACCGGCGTGAGCACAATCTTGTTCCTCCTCGGGTTTGGCGGAATTTCGTTTGTGCTGTTTGACCAGCAGGGCCTGTGGATCGCCGCCGCTGCGCCCATGACCGGGGCTGCAATGGCCGCATTTATTTCGGTGTTGACGCTATCT
>JAYUPZ010000072.1:0-4997 GCA_043759805.1 Myxococcales bacterium
TACCCCGGTTTGGCCGCCACGCGTCCCGCGGGAACCTTCCAGAATTCTTCAGCGTGTTTCCTGTGTTTCTCGTTGGCTACCACGCGACCACCCGGCAACGTGTGACAGAGCGTCCCGACCTCCCGTACCGTACCACAGGCTGACGGTTGCCCCGTGAGGCTGGTCGGTGCGTTCCCGGGCGTTCCGAAGTGCCCCGACAACAAATGAACGCCGTGAATCAACGAATTCATCGCGGTTCCACGCGTATGCTGATTCACACCCATACACCAAAGGCTGGTGATCTTCAGGTTTCGATCACCGAACAGGGTTGCCAGATCCTCAATCTGGCGCGCCGGAATTCCGGATAGTTTTTCAACATATTCGGGCGTGTATTCGGCGATCTGTTGCTTGAATTCCTCGAAGGAAATTGCCTTGCCTTGCAGCGTTCCCGGATCGGTATCGGCGCGAAAAGCGCAGTGCTTGGCAACGAATTCCTTGTCGTAGGTTCCGCGCTTGACGAGCAAATGCAATATCCCGTTGGCAATCGCAAGATCGCCGTGGGGCTTCATCAACAAGACATCGTCAGCGAAACCCGAAGAACGCGTGTGACGGGTGGTGATGTCGATGATGCGCACTTTCTCACCCCGGCCTCGACGATCGACCAGGCGCGAGAACAGCACCGGGTGCATCTCGGCGGGGTTGTTGCCCCAGAACAGGATGACATCGCAGGCATCCAGATCGTCGTAGCATCCGGCCGGCTCATCGACGCCATAGGTGGCCAGAAATCCAGTCACCGCCGATGCCATGCAGAGGCGCGCATTCGGATCGATGTGGTTGTTCGACAAACCCGCCTTCATGAACTTGTTGGCGGCGTACCCCTCCGGAATGGTCCACTGCCCGCTGCCATAGAACGCGAATCCCTTTGGATCCTTTTGTATCCGATCGGCAATCACATCCAGCGCCTTTTCCCAGCTTACCGGTACGAGCTTTCCGTCCTGCCGCAACATCGGTTGGGTCAGGCGATCCTTGCCGTAAAGGGCAAGCCCCACATGGTAGCCCTTGACGCACAGGAGGCCCTTGTTGACCTCGGCCTGTCGATCACCGGCAATGGCCACGACCTTGCCCGCCTTCACACCCACCTGAACGTGACAGCCGGTTCCGCAAAACCGACAGGGGGCCTTGTCCCATTGCACACCATCGACAACCCGCAGGTGCGGCGAATGGCGAGCGGTCACAGCGGGTGCGCCATGTACACGCTCGGCCACCACGGTGCTCGCGGCAACCATGGCTGCCCGTTTCATCAATTCACGACGATTGGAAAAGTTTGTCATACGCTTTGTATTCCCGTTTCAGGTAGGTCCGAAAAGTCCACGCCGACCAGTTCGACCTGGTCGACACCCGGCATCTCCGCAATCGATTCCGCAAGGGATTGCGCCTCCCAGATGGACTCGGTTTCGAGCACAACCGGAACCAACCGGTTGGCCGCAAGATCTTGCGCGAAGCCAAGCGTGAGACTCGGATTCGCAGTCAGTTGCTCGATCACCTGGTTCTGCAGCGTGAGGGAAGATGAGAGGGTAAGGACGAGTGAACTGACAGGCATCGCCGTCATCAAAAGCAATTTTTGTGCCCTGCGGTTTCAGAGCTGGGCGCCTGTCGACGCGCAAAAGCTGCGCTGTCGACACTTTTCGCGAAAATCCAGCGCCGAGCATTCCGGTTTTAACTGGAAGTCAGGCCGCCTATGAGGGGAATACAGTCGTGGCACGACCGGTGCATACCCCGACCTCATCCTGGATGCCCAATCCCACCTCTCAACATCGATTCGTCGGTCCCCTTTCCGGTATCGCATTGCTTGCACTGTTGGGCTGTAAACCCAGTCCTGCGAGCAAACCGATAACGTTGTCGAATACGAGTCAACCGCACCCCGTGCTCATCAATGATCCACCACGGCTGACGAGCATCGAGAGCGGCACGCCTGATCCACGCGGAGCACCAACCCGGATCGCGTGCCAGACCTGCCATTCCCTGAGGCGGAGCAATCCACTGCCTGCATCGATGGATGGACTCACGACCTTTCATCAACACATGGTCTTCAAACACGGCAACAGCACATGTACGTCGTGCCACGTGCAGGGCCAACATGATCGCATTCACCTCGCCAATGGCAGCGTTCTTCCCATGACCGAGGCTCTTACGTTGTGTGCGCAATGCCACGGACCGCAATATCGCGACTACCAACATGGCTCGCACGGCGGCATGAACGGTTACTGGGACCGCAAGCGTGGACCGCGCACCCGCAACCACTGTGTGGACTGCCACGATCCCCACGCACCCCAGCTCCCAAGCGTCATGCCCGCGGCACCACCGCGCGATCGATTCCTATCCGCCGGAGCCGAGGAGAAACCCCATGAGTGAAATGCCAAAACGACGGGTCGCATTGAAAGTACTGGGCGCAACGCTCGGGGCTGGAGCCTTTGCGCGCGCCATGGCGCCACTGGCATCGTGGTCGAAAGACCTTTCGATGGGTGAGTTTCTCCAGAAGCACTATTCCGAGATGACGCCCGACGAAATGCAGGGCGTGATGCGGCGTCTGGAGAGCAACACAAAGCGCGACTACGGCCGCGATGTGAACATCCGAGACATCCGCCCCACCGAAGGTGTGGAATTCGGATATGCGCTCAACCTTTCGGTTTGTATCGGTTGTCGCAAGTGCGCGGAAGCGTGTCACAACGAAAACAACCACGATCGAAGCACCAACAACTCCTACATCCGTGTCCTGGAGATGGAACAGGGCAGCTTCGACATGGAAAAAGGGAACACCACCTACACGCATGCGGTCCCTGCACCCGGCAAGTACTACATGCCCGTGCAATGTCAGCAGTGCAACAATCCGCCGTGTGTAAGCGTTTGCCCCGTGCAGGCCACGTGGAAAGAGCCCGACGGTATTGTCGTCGTGGACTACAATTGGTGTATTGGCTGCCGCTACTGTGAAGCCGCCTGTCCGTATCACGCACGCCGATTCAACTGGACCAAACCCGAGATCCCTGCCGACGAGATCAATCCCGATCAAGCGTATCTATCCAATCGCATTCGGCCTCAGGGTGTCATGGAGAAGTGCACCTTCTGCTTGCACCGCACCCGCGAAGGCCGTTTGCCCGCCTGCCTTGAAGCATGTCCGACCGGTGCCAGAGTGTTTGGCAATCTGCTGGATCCAGAAAGTGAGATTCGCTGGGTCCTGGCGAACAAGCGGGTTTTTGTGCTCAAGGAAGATCTCGGCACCGAGCCTCGCTTTTTCTACTTCTTCGACGAATAGACGGAATCCATGCGCCCTCTTTTCAAATCGCTACCACCTCTGGAGCCGAACACCGACAAGAATTCACCGGTTCTGAGCTACCCGCGCTTTCTTCTGCACGTGCTTGTTCGCTCCACCGATGGCGGCATCCGATTTTATGCACTCATGACCTTGCTGACCGCAATTGCACTTGTGGGCGTGAACGCCTGGGCCAACCAGCTTGCGCAGGGAATGGCCATCACGGGAATGACGGATCACGTTTCCTGGGGGCTTTACATTGCCAACTTTACCTTTGGGGTCGGTCTGGCTGCGGGCGCGGTGATGATGGTGATACCGGCCTATCTGTACCGCAGCCGCGATATGTATGACGTGGTCATCGTCGGCGAAATCTTGGCCGTCGCGGCCATCATCGTCTGCACGTTGTTCATCACGGTCGACATGGGACGTCCGGATCGCCTGTGGCACATTTTGCCGGGACTCGGTCGTTTCAACTGGCCGATATCGATGTTGACCTGGGACGTGATTGTTCTGAATGGCTATCTGCTTATTAACCTGCACGTCGCGGGATATCTCATCTACATGCGTTTTCTCGGGCGCAGGCCCGACAAACGCTGGTACGTGCCCTTTGTTTTCCTTTCGATTTTCTGGGCGGTATCGATCCATACGGTTACGGCGTTCCTGTACAGCGGTCTTGGCGGACGACCCTTCTGGAACTCCGCACTGCTGGCGCCGCGGTTCATCGCGTCGGCCTTCATCACAGGGCCCGCATTCGTGATTCTGCTTTTGCAGGCCCTGCGCAGATTCGGAGGGGTCAAGGTCGGCTACGGTGCCATCACGCGTCTGTACCGGATCATGAAGATCACGGTGCTCGTGAATCTTTTCATGTTCGGCTCCGAACTCTTCACGGCGTTCTATTCAGGTGGAGCCCATGCGAGTGCGGTTCAATATCTTTTTTTCGGACTGCATGGCCACACGGCTCTCGTGCCCTGGACCTGGACGGGACTTGTACTCAACGTGGCCTCCGCCGTGATCTTGCATCTACCGATTACCCGCAATGGCAACATCCGACTGTTAAACGTGGCCTGCGTCGCAGCCTTCTGCGGCGTCTGGATCGAAAAAGGCATGGGCCTCATCATCCCGGGATTCATTCCGAGCACGCTACACGAGATTGTCGAATACCTGCCCACGACCGTGGAGTGGCGCATCACCGCCGGCATCTGGGCATTCGGCTTCATGGTGCTGCTCGTCGGCTTGAAGATCGCACAACCGGTGATGACAGGCGCGATCCGCGCACGCGAGGAAGAAGATCGCGAAAATCAAATACCGGCGCGAGAACGTCGGCTAAGTGAACGATTCACGGCACAGTTCGGCGCGGCACCGGACAAGGAAACCTGATAAACCCTGGAGATATGCGCATAGCATCGGCCTCCGCTCATGGCCGGAGCATAGGAAACGACGGCGACACGGCTTCAGGAACCGTGTCACCCGTTTTGTTGACGATGACTTTTTGGTAATCACACCAAAAAAGCCGTCAAGACCCCCTCGAAAAAAAACGTTGGTTGCGGTCTCAAAACCCCAATAAAAGGGGACGACGCTGGTTGGCGCCGCCCCGTTGCACCACCTCGATCTTAGAATCCGAGATGTCCACGATTCCGAGGGTGTCGCTGGCCCGGATCCGTGCAGGCCTCAGCAAGATTCGGGGTGAAAGTTTTGCTTATTCGAAGGTATC
>JAYUPZ010000073.1:0-4988 GCA_043759805.1 Myxococcales bacterium
CCGCTGGAGCCGCCGGTCTTACCGCTGGAGCCGCCGGTCTTACCGCTGGAGCCGCCGGTCTTCTTTCCACCGGTGCTCGATCCTCCATTGTCGCCACCCTCACCGCCGCCTCCCGAACCGTTATTTCCACGGTCTGTTCCACCGGAAGTGCAGCCAATCGTAAGTGCGACCAGGGCGGCGCCGCCCAGGGTTAAAATACGTGTATGAGTCATCGAAAGATCCTTTTTGGGAAAAGGGCAGTCAAGTTTTTTGCAGGCGGACCGAGCCCCTCAGAACGGGCCACCCAAACCGCAAGATAGACCCAGCAAGACCTATCTAAAAGGAAAAAGTATTGTCGAACGTCAATAGCGAGGCTTGTCGTTAAGACGCGTTGCGTCGCGGAAGGTCATGGAAGATCCGTCGAAATCGATGCTCCAAAGTGATACAAATAGTTGTGGCTCGAAGCGATTCGCGCCTCCAACCTTAGAGTAGGACTTGTTCAATAATGTTGTTTTACCGAGTTGTATTTGGGGCAGCCTTACTTTCTTCCGCATTCTTGATTGCTTGTTCCACCGATAGTTCCGGTCTGGCAACAGGCGGAGGTAAAGGCGGAAACAACGTTGCCGGAAACAATGGGACAGCCGGAGACAACGGAACGGCGGGCGACATCGGGCAAACCGGCGGCAGCCTGAATACGGGCAAAGGTGGCACAGGCGGGGTCGGCGGAACCACCATCGTCACGGGGGGAAACAGGGCAGGCGGCAACACGGGCGGAGCGGCAACGGGCGGTGCTGCGCAAGGTGGTACGCGTGCGGGCGGCGCACCCAACACCGGTGGTTCCAGTACCGGAGGTTCCCCCAACACGGGCGGCGCTACCGGAGGTTCCCCCAACACGGGCGGCGTATCGGTATTGACCTGTCCCGGCACGGCACCCGGTTGTGTGATCGACTTCGCCGGTGTACTGGGCTCCGATTCGAATTCTCAGGGCACGGACGGCTTAGGAAAGGCCGCGACACTTCCGGGGCTTTCGGGCATCGCAACATCGGGTGACTTCCTTTACGTCACCACGAATTCACGCGTGCGACGAATAAACGTGAACACGGCCGAAGTCATCACGGTCGCCGGCAACGGGCAGGTTGGTTACGAAAACGGCACAACGACCCAGGCGCGCTTTGGTTTTTTGGATGGCATCGCGACCGACGGCAAAACCGTATGGATTGCGGACTCGGGCAACTTGGTGATTCGTGCCATCAACTTACAATCGAGCACCGTGGGCACTCTGGCCGGAAGTCCTGGAAATGCGGGTAACGACGATGGCCCGGGGCAAAACGCGCGCTTCGAAGGGCTTCGCGGCATGACCTTCGATGGCAATCACTACCTCTACGTTACCGATACGGTCAATCAGTCCATCCGTCGTATCGACACCCAGACCCGAGAGGTACAAACCATCGCCGGAGACAATGGTACTGGCAACCGCGATGGTGCCAACGCCCAGGCGGAATTTTCGGGCCCTCGCAAGATCCATGCGGTCTCGGCAATGCGGCTGATGGTCGGCGATACCGAGAACCATCGGGTTCGGCTTGTCACGACCGAAGTTAATGGCTTGACCTCTACGGCTGCCGGGTCAACACAGGGTTTTCGTGATGCGGTTGGCGTGATGGCGCGCTTCAATCGCCCGCGAGGTATTACCAGCGATTCGTCGTCGGTCATTGTCGCGGACTCCGACAATTTCGTGGTGCGCGAGATCTCATTGGCGGACGGTAAAGTGCTTACCATTGCTGGGTCGCCTGGGCAGCAAGGTCACGCCGAGGGGATCGGAATGAATGCGCGCTTCGACAAGCCGATGGATCTTGTGTTTCACCCAGGATCCGGCGATCTGTTCATCATTGAAGGCACCGTCATTCGACGGATGTACTACAAGTAGGACCTTCAAGATGGAATGCGGCTCTGCATCCATCGCCCGGCCGCCGGCCGTCGTCATTTCGTGCCGGTTTGTACCGGCCCCCGACGCACCGGGCATGTCCGCAGGTGCATGGGACGCGTTGCCCGCGGTCGAGCAGGTGTTGCGCTCCGGCGTTCGTCGTGTGTGGCGTTGGCGGACGGGCAAAGAACGCTTCACCGTCGATGCGATAGCGCAAACACGGCTATACGCCTTGCCGGACACCCTGGGCTCAAAACCCTTTTCTTACCGACTGGTTTGCCGGCGTGTCGATCACGACCAAAAGTCCCTGCCTGGTCTCGCGGCCCCCGATCTGGTGGTCGAGGCCTTCGGACAGGCCGCGGTTTTCTTGGTCCGCGTCCTGGCCGATCTCGCAAAGTCTCCGCCGCTTGCCTGGGGTTCACTTTTTCGATTTACCGCCCTCGTTCGACGCATCGCCGAGCCGCTCGGTCCTGGTGAACAACTTGAGCTGAGCCTTCCCGATGGCGTCCGTTGCTTGCTCGATCGGAATACTGCCGATCACGTTTGGATGACGTGGCGAACCGAAACCGATGCTAGAACCGCCGCCCCAGCCGATGACGAGCCCGACGAACTCGATTCCGATGACGGACAACAACCCCAGCTCCAATCCGCCAAGCGGTGATGCTGCCCTGCAGGCGCAGGTCGCCCGACGCCGAACGTTTGCGATCATCTCGCACCCCGATGCCGGCAAAACAACGCTGACCGAGCACCTGTTGCTGTATGGCGGTGCCATCCATCTCGCAGGTCAAGTGAAGGCGCGCGGCGATTCGCGGAGGGCCAAGTCGGACTGGCTCAAGATCGAGCAGCAACGTGGCATCTCGGTGACCTCGGCGGTCATGACCTTCGAGTTTGAAGGCATCACTTTCAATTTGCTCGATACGCCCGGCCATGAAGACTTCAGCGAGGACACCTATCGAACCCTCACCGCGGCCGACTCGGCGATCATGGTGCTCGACGCCGCCAAGGGCATCGAGGCACAAACCCTGAAACTGTTCGAGGTTTGCCGCTTGCGTGATGTTCCCATCATCACCTTTGTCAACAAGATCGATCGCGAATCGCGTACGCCCTTCGAGCTGCTCGACGAAATAGCAAGCAAGCTTGCGCTCGACACCTGCCCCTTGATGTGGCCGATGGCGATGGGTAGCGGACTGCGCGGCATCTACGACCTTCGCGCGGAAACCGCGTATCCGTATTACGCGCCAGGAAAGTCTCGCGGAGAAACGGGTCCGGTTTCGCTCGACGTAGCCGAGGCCGAAACCGAGGCCGATCCGGATAAATCAGCGGCTTTACGGGAGGAAATTGAACTCGCCAAGGTGGGTTATCCGGAGTGGAATCTCGACGCCTACCGCGCAGGGACCATGACGCCGGTGTATTTCGGCAGCGCTCTGCGCAACTTTGGTGTTGAAAACTTGCTGCGTGCGGTTGCGGAACTTGCGCCGCCACCACGGCCTCAGAAGGCAGAAGGACGAATGGTTCAACCCACCGAATCCGAGGTCACGGGCTTCGTGTTCAAGGTGCAGGCCAACATGGATTCCAAACACCGCGACAGGGTGGCGTTCATGCGCCTGTGTTCGGGACGGTTCTCGCGCGGGATGAAACTGACCGTTTCGTCGAGCGGCAAGAACATGGCGATACAGAATCCCGTTTTGTTTTTTGCGCAAGACAGGGAGCTGGTCGATGAGGCGTACCCGGGCGACATCATCGGCATTCCGAATCACGGAACCGTGCGGGTCGGCGATGCGCTCTACGAAAAATCAAGTGTTGCGTTTGCCGGCATTCCCGACTTTGCGCCGGAAATCTTGCGACGCATCCGCCTCGACGATCCGATGCGCGCAAAGCACCTGCAACGGGCCCTCGAAAATCTTGCCGATGAAGGCGTCAGTCAAATCTTCAAGGCCATGCTCGGCGGCGCCTGGGTGGTCGGAGTCGTGGGCCAACTTCAGCTCGAGGTTCTGGCCGATCGCCTTGAACATGAATACAAGGTAAAGATCGATTTTGAGTCGGTGCCCTACGAAACTGCCCGCTGGATTGAATGCGACGATCCCCTCGAACTCAAGAAGTTCATCGAACGCAACTACGACCAGATAGTTGAAGATCGCGACGGCAATCCGGTGTTCCTAGCCCAAAGTGCGTGGGAGCTCAGGTATCAGGGCGAAAAGTTCTCGAGCGTTCGATTTATCCAGACCCAGGAACGCGGCAAGGGGCAGGGCAAGGCTAGATAGATCCTCAAACTGGCGAACCCCGGGTTCGTCGGTCAATCTCGTCGCGTGGCCAAACACCGACGTTTCGCGCGCGATCTGCCCAACGGAGGCAAAGCCGCCAATCCAAAGGCGGCGCTTCGTCGTTTGATTGCGCTGGCCGGGCCCGAATGGCCACGTCTTGCGCTCGGCACGTTGTTTCTGGCGGTCGGCAGCGCATCGAGTTTGTTGTTCCCGCAAGGCATTCGGATGGTGATCGACGGCGCGCTCAAAAATGCTGCAGACGGAACGCTCGATCGCGTCTCTGCGTGGATGGCAATCGTATCCCTCATCTTCGGTTTATCGATTGCCGTGCGGTACTACCTGTTCACCGTCGCGGGTGAAAGTGTGATCATGCGGCTGCGTGAACGGCTGTACCGGACCATCCTTGATCAAGAGGTCGCGTTCTTCGATGCCCGACGAACCGGAGAGCTGACAAGCCGCCTGTCTTCCGATACCGCAGTAATCATGAGCGCCGTGAGCGTCAATGTGTCAATGGCGCTGCGCAACGGGGCGCAGGCTGCCGGTGCATTGGTGTTACTCATCTACACGTCGCCACTATTGACGGGGATAATGTTACTTGTGGTTCCGCCAGTTGCGATTGGTGCCGTTGTTTATGGGCGCAAGGTTCGCAGGCTGGCGCGGGATGTTCAAGATGCGCTCGCGGAAGCCGCCGAAGTTGCTGAAGAGAGCATCGCGGGTCTCCGAACGGTGCGCTCTTTTACTGCGGAATCCAAGGAAGCGCTCCGATACGGCAATGCCATTGGCCGTTCTTTTGCCGCTGCCCGTCGTCGCATCCTCGCGGGGGGCAC
>JAYUPZ010000074.1:0-10441 GCA_043759805.1 Myxococcales bacterium
CCCACCGCAACAGCTCGCGATCAATTCAACGTTGTGCAACGGTTGCTCACCGATAAAAGGTTCACCGAGGTTATCAATGCCTGCGATGCCGGTCGCGAGGGCGAGCTCATCTTTCGCTACGTTTTTGAGTTAGCCGGTTGCAAGTTGCCCATCCGTCGCCTGTGGATTTCTTCGATGACCGATGAGGCCGTCTCCGCGGGCTTTGCAAATCTTCGACCTGGTGTTGACTATGAGCCGCTGGCAGACGCCGCCCGTTGCCGTTCCGAGGCGGATTGGCTGGTGGGTTTGAACGCCACCCGAGCCGTCACGGTTCGCCATCGCGACGGCTCCGGCAAGTCTCCGCTTTATTCGATCGGACGTGTTCAGACACCCACGCTGGCGATTCTGGTCGAACGAGAACGAGCGGTGACGAATTTCGTCGCCCGCGATTATTGGGAGTTGTTGGGAACGTTTCAAGTTGGCGACGCCAAACAAGGCGGCAAATTCAGCGCACCCTGGTCGTTTGAAGGCCGACGTCGGCTTGCGACCGCAGCGCTTGCCGATGCGCTCGCGGCGCGGACACGCAGCGCCAATCCGAAAGGTGGCCTGGTCGAAAAACTCAAACAAAAACGTATCACAGAGCCGCCACCGCCTCTGTTTGATCTAACGACATTGCAAAGAACCGGGAACCGGCGCTTTGGGTTCAGCGCGGAACGGACGCTTCAGCTTGCCCAGTCATTGTACGAGCGTCACAAGGTGCTCACCTATCCACGTACCGATGCACGTTTCCTGCCCTCGGATATGAAGGCGTCGATGCCCAACTTATTCAAGTCACTTGGGGCGATGAAAGAGTATGCGGCTTTCGCATTGCCCTTGTACAAGACACCGCCCAATCCGGGTAAGCGGGTATTCGATGACAGCAAGGTGAGCGACCACCATGCGATCATTCCCACGGGAAAAACCGCACGCGAGGGTGGGCTTGATAAAGATGAATCCAGGATTTTTGATCTGGTAGCCCGACGTTTTCTGGGCGTGTTTTATCCCGACGCGATTTTTGCGGTGACCGAGGCCGTGGTGCGGGTGGGTGAGGGCGGCACGCCTCCCCGGGCAGTGAAAACGGTCAACGAGGTAAAAAAAGGGGCTGCATCTGACATTGAGGTGGAGCAAGAGAGTTTTGAGGTGCTTCCTCCCGCCCCCGATCGATTCGTGGCACGGGGTCGCATCCGCGTGGAGGCGGGTTGGCAAACGGTAGCGGGTTTCGGTGAGGGAAAAGAAGGTACTGACGATGCTGCCGATCTCCCTCTCATGAAGGAAGGGGATCGATTAACCGCCGCGTTTGAAACTCAGGCGAAAAAAACACGTCCACCACCACGGCACAGTGAAGCGTCGCTGCTTGCCGCAATGGAAACCGCAGGTCGTGAGATCGAGGACGAATCGTTGCGAGCCGCGATGAAGGACAGTGGGCTAGGCACACCGGCTACGCGTGCGAGCATCATCGAGACGCTCATCCATCGTGACTTTATTCGACGGGACAAGAAAGCCCTTCAAGCGACCGAAACGGGCATGGCCCTCATCGAGGCGTTGCCTGTTGCAAGTCTGGCGTCACCCGAGTTAACGGGGAGCTGGGAAGCACGCTTGACCCGCATTGCACGGGGATTGGAAACGCGGGTTGATTTCATGAAGGACATCCGTGCGTTCGTGGACGATTCGGTTCGGGCGATCCGTGGCGCCCCCCGGAATCGTATGATGGCGGAGGCCAGGCCAACCGGTGAGTCTGCGGTCCCCGTTGTGGCCAAAATTGTGCCTCAACCTGTGCAAAACAAAGATCCGGTGGCAAAGCCTACTCGGGTACGCGAAAAGACTACGGGTGATTTGAGTGCGCCGAAGTTCAAGGTGGATGATCTGCTCTGCCCGGCTTGCAAAAAGGGGAACTTGATCGCGGGTAAACGAGGGTGGGGGTGTCAGCGGTGGAAAGAGGGATGCAAGTTCGTTGTGTGGTTTGATGTGGGCGGTGTGCGTGTGCAACGAAAGGCCGATTTAAAAAAACGCATCGCTGAATACGGGAAATAGGGCGTCAAACTAACAAGGGAAGCACCACCGCGTGTAGACTCCCGGGATGGCTTCATGGACGCGCTGTTCGACTCGAGTCTTTTGCATCTTGATGTTTGTGGTGGGCTGTTCCGACAACCCGGGCACGACCGGCGGCGGTGGCGGCGGATCACAAGGGGAAACAGGCGGTACAGGGGGGGTCTCCTCGACGGGTGGAATTCGTGGTACGTTTGACTTCCCTCTTTCAGATGGCGGTTTTCCGCCCGTTGTCGATTCGGGTTGTCCTCAGGGTCTCTGTCCGAACGACGAGGTCGATGCTTCTGGACCCGTCTGTGGTAACGGCCTTCTAGAAGGCGGTGAGATCTGCGACGACGAAAACTCGCGGCCCGGCGACGGATGTTCCGGTTTGTGCCGCCTTGAACCCAACCATCGGTGCCCGGTGGTGGGCGAGCCGTGCCTGTCCACGATCGTTTGTGGTGATGGCATCGTCAATGGTGGAGAAGGTTGTGACGATCGCAACGCAGCGTCGATGGACGGTTGTTCGACTTCGTGCCAGGTCGAACAGGGATACGGTTGCGACAAGCCCGGCGAAATGTGCGTGAAAATAGTGGTTGCCCGCTGCGGTGACGGCGTTGTCAACCAGGGCGAAACCTGCGACGACGGCGGCGACTTACCCAATGACGGCTGTTCGCCGACCTGTCAGACCATGCCCGGATACAACTGTCTCGAGCCTGGCAAGTCCTGCGTTCGCGACGAGTTTTGCGGCAACGGTAATCTGTCGGACACGGAGGAATGCGATGACGGCGGCACGACGCCGGGGGACGGCTGTACGGGTCTCTGCAAGCGTGAGCCATTCTTCGTCTGTCCGACGCCCGGCATGAGGTGTCAGACAACGATAATCTGTAGTGACTTGAAGGTGATTGGCGACGAGGCGTGTGATGACGGCGACAGGTCGGGCGGAAACGGATGCGCGGCTGATTGCAAGACCATCGAACCCGGGTTCACCTGTCCCACTCGCCTCGGCATTGGCGGTGCGTGCATGATGGTGCCCGACGATCGTTGCGGTGACAGTCGCATCAGTCCCGGGGAATATTGCGACGACGGAAACACCGATCCGATCGACGGTTGTGACGACATGTGTCGCGTTACAGCGGGATGGAGCTGCGCCGCACCCGGAACACCCTGTATTCAGAACGAATGGTGCGGGGACGGAAAGCTTTCCTTGTCGCGTGGCGAAACCTGTGACGACAACGACATGGTTGGAAGTGATGGTTGCAGCGCGCAGTGTCTGGTCGAGGCAGACTTCGATTGCCCTCAGCCCGGTATGGACTGCGTGTCTACCGTTCGTTGCGGCGATGGTGTCATCAGTGGCAATGAAACGTGTGACGACCGCGACATGACGCCTGGCGATGGATGTAATGCAAGTTGTCAGTCCGAGCGGGGTTGGACCTGTCCCGCGGGCGGTATCTGTCGCGCCACGCTTTGCGGCGATGGCATTGTGGTTGATTTCGAGGAATGTGACGACGGCGGTAGCAACGCCCAAGGATGCAGCGCCACGTGTCGGCTTGAGCCGGGCTACAAGTGTGTAAACAACGTTCAGAATCCCAATGCCCCACAAATTTGCAGTGCTACCTCTTGTGGCGACGGCATTCGAGAGGGCACTGAACGATGCGACCAGGGCAACAATGATCTGGGTGACGGTTGCACGCCTCTTTGTACGCTGGAACCAATTTGCACGTCATTGGGCTGTTCATCGAGTTGTGGCGACGGCATCAAGTTCGACAGCGAGGCTTGCGATGATGGCAATACTCAGTCGGGCGATGGGTGCTCGGCGGCCTGTGTTGTCGAAACCGGATTTACCTGTTCCGTGCCTGCGGTCGATCCGAATGTGTTGCGATTGCCGATCGTGTATCGAGACTTTGCTGCCGGCGCACCTTACGGAAGCGGGCATCCCGACATGGAGTGGCCGTGGGGAACGTGGGGGGGAACCACCGGTGGTATTCGCACCGGGATGGTCCGAGTGGCCATCGGTTCTGCCGCGGACACCACAACCGGCGGCGCGTCGTTGCGAGGGAAGCCCGTGTTCCTACCTTCTGGAAATGCTTGTGCGAATGTGGCAGTTCGGAACAATACCACTTATTGCTGGTACACCGTCCGAGACGCCGCCAGCTTCGGACAGTGGTACCGAGACGTCCAGGGCGTAAACGTGACACGCGTGCGAACGCTCGATCTCAATCGCAATGGGAACGGTTTTGTGTTTGATAGCGATGTCGATATGACCGACGGATTTTTCCCGCTCGACGACCTGGGGACAACGGGCAACGATTGTGATGGGATACCTCACAACTTTCACTTCACCTCCGAGGTTCGTTACTGGTTCAGGTACAACCCGTCAGCCAACGCCCGACTTGAGTTTTCGGGTGACGACGACGTTTGGGTTTTTGTGAATGGAGGGCTGGCGGTGGACATCGGCGGTGTTCATGGGCGCGAAGTGGGCTCCGTGACCCTCGACGCTTCTGCCGGTACCACCTTCGGTCTCATCGCCAATCAGGTTTATGAAATCGTGGTGTTCCAGGCGGAACGCAACCAGTGTGGATCCAACTACAAGCTGACGCTTGAGAACTTCTTTTTGAAAGGATCGACGTGCGTGAGCAGGTGCGGCGATGGCGTTGCGACTCGCGATGAGGCCTGCGACCTAGGCACGGCAAACAACGCCGGCGCATATGGCACCTGCAATGCGAACTGCACGTTGCCGGCGCGTTGTGGCGATAACACCGTGCAAGCAGGTCAAGGTGAACAATGTGACAACGGTACCAATCTCGCAACCTACGGAGGCGTACAGAACGTATGCGGTCCAGGTTGCAGGTGGGCCGCCCGTTGTGGCGACGGTATGGTCGACGGTTCACGCGGTGAAGCCTGCGACGAAGGGGCCGATAACGGTAAGGGCTACGGATACTGCTCTGCATCCTGTGCGATCGGACCCCGTTGCGGAGATGGTGCCACCACCAACGGTGAACAGTGTGATGAGGGCATCGCCAACGGAACCTCGCAGAGTGCTTGCACGGCGATGTGCACCAACAAGTGCGGCAACGGAACGCTCGACGGTGGCGAACAGTGCGATGCCGGCGTCGCCCAGAACACCGGCGGTTATGGCAAGTGCAAGGCCGATTGCTCTTTCGGTCCTGGCTGCGGCGACGGTGTTCCCCAGCCTCAAAACAACGAAGCGTGTGACGACGGCAAGAACGATGGCAGCTATGGTACTTGCGCCCCCGGTTGCGTCCTCGGTCCACGTTGCGGCGATATGATGGTGCAGATGCCCGCGGGCGAGATCTGCGACGCGGGGGCTGCCAACAGCTCCAGTGTCTATGGTCCCAACCTGTGTACAACGCAGTGCCGTCCTGCCCCCTTCTGCGGAAATAAGGCAGTCGACGTGGCCCATAGCGAAGCGTGCGACGACGGCGTTAACAGTGGTCTTGCGGGATCATGCACAATCGACTGCAAGGCCTGGGTTGCGTTGCCAACCTGTGGCGACGGCAACATGGACCCGGGTGAACAGTGTGATGCAGGTTCGGGCGTCAATGGTTCCGCGGGGAGTACCTGTGACGGGCGTTGCCGTCTCAAGTGTGGCAACGGCTTCGTCGACAGCGGCGAACAATGCGACGACGGCAAGAACGATGGTACCTACGGAACCTGTACCAATCTGTGCAAGTTCGCTCCCTACTGTGGTGACAGCAACAAGGCTGGCCTGGAGGATTGCGATCTCGGCAACCAAAACGCCGTGGATCCTTATGGGAAAGGCTTGTGTACCAAACAATGCACCGATGCGCCTTACTGCGGTGACGGTCGTATCGCCGCCAGCAAGGGTGAAACGTGTGACGGTCAGGTCGGTTGTGATCGCGCGACTTGCAAGTGGATCGGCGTCGACTAGGGCCCCTTGGAGGGGGTGGGGAATTTGTACAATTACGGCGGCGACTTGAATCCCTCCGGCAGCGGGAGGGAAAGATCACCGAGTTTTCAAGATAAAGTGGACGAATTGCAATATGGCGGTTCGTCCGCTTTTGTATGAATGGTAAGCTCGCTCTTCATTCGGGGATCAAAACATGAGCAAGACCATCACCCATACAAGTGAAATGAAAACCTTGACCGGCGGCGCGGTTAAAGCCTTCGCCGAGGCCGCACTCGACAAGGGAGAGGGCCTGCTTCGATTGTTACCCTGCTGGGTTCCGAGGTCGTTTCTGCAACCCGGTTTGCGCCTGAAACTTGATCCGAAGGACACCTATGCGTTTGGACTCGATCGCGGGGGCATCGACGAACGCTGGTTCGCTTCGACCACAGAGGCAATGAACGACAACCGTGTTCACGACGAAGGTCTTAGCTACGTTGGATTTGGCCATGAACGTGCCACGCTTCGCGATGTTGTTGCAGAGCTAGGTGCAGACGCGGTCGGCCCCGATCTGTGGCAGCGCCACAAGCGATGGCCAGTCTATTCGAAGTTCTTCGACAACATGGGGCCGATTCCGCATCACATGCATCACAGCTTCGACCAGGCCGCCAAGGTGGGCCAGGAAGGCAAGCCCGAAGGGTACTACTTTCCGCCACAACACAACGCGGTGGGCAACAACTTCCCCTATACGTTCTTCGGTTTGAATCCGGGTGCATCGAAGGCCGACGTGCACCGTTGCCTTGAAAACTGGAATTGCGGCGACAACGGTATCCTGGATATCTCGCAGGCATACCGTTTGAAGCCTGGCACAGGTTGGTTGGTTCCACCTTGTGTCCTGCATGCGCCCGGTTCGCTTTGCACCTATGAGCCGCAATGGGGCAGCGACGTCTACGGCATGTTCCAAAACCTGGTCGAGGGGCGGGCTGGTGGCTGGGATATGTTGACCAAGGATGTTCCCAAAGACAAACACCAGGATCTCGACTACATCGTCGATCAGCTCGACTGGAATCGAAACGTGGACCCCAACTTCAAGGTCAACAGCTACCTTGAGCCCATCGTCGCCTCGGAATGCGAGAATGGGACTTGGGTTGATCGCTGGATTGTCTACGGTCGCATTGACGACCGGCAGTGGTTCTCCGCCAAGGAACTAACCGTGCTACCCGGCGCCTCGTGCACCATCCGTGATGCGGGCGCTTACGGTCTCATTACAGTTCAGGGGCACGGTAAGATGAACGACCTCGTGCTCGACAGTCCCAGGATGATAGGTTTTCACCAGGTCACCGAGGATGAGGTATTCTGCTCCGAAGCGGCGGCTCGTTCAGGTGTTACATTTCACAACGCCTCGCCGACCGAGCCTCTTGTGATGCTGCGATACTTCGGGCCGGAACGATTTGCGGATGCTCCAAACGTTGGCGATCACCGGAACGTTCGTTCGGGAAACTGAGCGGATGATTAAGAAACACAAGGATGCAATTCGCATCGGCATGATCGGCTACGGGTTCATGGGCAGAACCCACTCGAATGCGTACCGGCAAGTGTCCCAGTTCTTTGATCTGCCGATTCGTCCGGTTTTGCAGACGGTGTGCGGCCGGGATCGGGACAAAACAAAGGCATTTTCCGAGAACTGGGGATACGCATCTTTCGAGACCGACTGGCGTGCAGTGATCGAACGCAATGATATTGACGCTGTCGATATTTGCGTCCCGAACGACCGACACGCCGAAATCGCCATCGCAGCAGCGCATGCGGGCAAGGCTGTCTTGTGTGAAAAGCCACTGGCGATGGATCTCGCCGAGGGGCAATGCATGGTGGACGCGGTAGAGAAAGCCGGTGTCGCAAACACGGTGTGGTACAATTACCGTCGCGTTCCTGCCGTGACGTTGGCGCATCGGTTGATTCAGGAAGGTCGTCTCGGGCGCGTCTTTCACTACCGGGCGTCTTTTTTGCAGGACTGGACGATATCCGAATCGTTGCCGCAGGGAGGGGCTTCGTTGTGGCGTCTCGATGCTGCCGCAGCGGGATCAGGTGTGACGGGCGATCTGCTGGCGCACTGTATTGATACGGCGCTGTGGTTGAACGGTTCGATTGATCGGGTTAGCGCCATGACCGAGACCTTCATCAAGGCCCGCAAGCACCAGGAAACGGGGGAAGTTGCTGCTGTCACGATCGACGATGCCTGTGCTTTCCTCGCACGATTTGGAAACGGATCATTGGGTGTGTTCGAATCCACCCGCTATGCGCGTGGTCACAAGGCGGGCTATGGGTTCGAGATCAATGGCGCTGACATGTCGTTGCGCTGGGATCTCGAAAATTTGCACCGTCTCGAAGTTTTCGACCATCGCGACGCGTCCAGCATTCGAGGTTGGCATTCGGTCCACGTCTCCGATCACGGTGGAGAACACCCGTACATGGAAAATTGGTGGGTCCCGGGCCTGCAGATAGGGTACGAGCACACCTTTATTCACCAGGTGGCCGACTTCCTTGCCGCCTACTCCCGAGATGAACCTTGCAAGCCCACGTTCCGGGATGCGCTTGAAACGCAGCGGATCTGTGACGCGGTTCTCAGTTCGGCCCGACAGGAAAAGTGGGAGAACATCACCAAATGATTCTTCGTGCGACACCCGCGTGGAACGTGGCAATATCCGCTGCATGACATTGGGATTGGTACGACGGTATTACGAAGGAATTGTCATTCTGGTGTTTGCGGCGTGGGCCAGCTGCTCGAGTCCGCAGCGGGCCATCACCCCACCAGCGGGTCCCGTCCCATCTGAAGGCGTCATACGATTGCTGGTTCGCGGCGATGACATGGCAGCATCGCACGGGATCAATGTCGGACACATCGAGGCTTATCGCAATGGGATCATGCGCTCGGCCGAGGTTATCGTTCCGGGCCCATGGTTGCCCGAAGCGATCAAGTTACTCAAAGAGAATCCCGGCATCGATGTTGGCATCCACCTGGCATTAACGAGCGAGTGGACGAATGTGAAATGGCGTCCCTTGACCTGGGCGCCAAGCATTGTCGACGAAGACGGTTTCTTTTTTCCGATGATCTGGCCGAACGACAACTATCCAAAATCGAAAGCGCTTCACGAGGCGAAATTCGACTTGAAGGAAATCGAAGCCGAGCTGCGGGCACAAATCGAATTGCTCAAGCGTCACACTCCCAATTTTTCGCACGGTGGTTGTCACATGGGTTGCGGAAGCGCTGGCCCCGAGGTGCAAACCATCATCGATCGCCTGTTGCTGGAATACGGCATTGCGCGAGATGCCTCTGCTCTCAAACATATTCCCATCGAGTGGCCGAAGGACAACGATGCTCGCAATGCGCTGACGGGCGAGCAAAAAGCCGAGCTATTTGCTCGGGCCATCGACGGACTGAGTCCAGGCGACTACTTGTTTGTGGAACATCCCGGGACCGACGATCCCGAGATGCGCGCAATTCATCACATCGGATACGAAAACGTCGCCGCGGATCGCTCGGGTGTGGTCACGATGTGGACCAGCCCTCTGGTCAAGGCTGCGGTCGCTCGGCGCAAGGTGCAGTTGATTACGTACAAAGATTTGCCGATGCGTGGTGCTCAGCCCGCAAGCCCATAGGAACGCAGCAGCGCGGATGCATCGGGGGCTCGCCCCCGGAACGCTTTGAACACGTCGCTCGGGTGTTGGCCACCGCCCATAGACAAAACCGTATCACGAAATCGGCGACCGACCTCGGCAAGTCGGTCGAGGTTGTCGAGTCCAACCTCTTCAAACGCCGCAAAGGCATCAGCTGCAAGAACTTCGGCCCATTTGTAGCTGTAATAGCCGGCTGCATACCCGCCGGCGAAGATGTGGCTGAATCCGGCCAAAAAGCGATCTTCGGGCAGCGGCGCCATGATTGTATTTTCCTGCGCGACTTTCCGTTTCACATCATCGGGAGACTCTGGCCCACCCGGAACAAATCCGTGATGCAGAGCCAGATCCAGGGTGGCGAAGTAGATCTGTCGCAAGAACTGGCTGCCTGCGCGATAGGTTCGAGCGGCGATGATTTTCTCGAACAAGTCGGCGGGCAACGGTTCGTTTGTTTCGTGATGCCGGGCGAATCCCTGCAAAGTCGGGCGGTGATAGCACCAGTTCTCCATGAATTGGCTTGGAAGTTCGACGGCATCCCATTCGATGTTGTTGATTCCTGCAGCGTCCACGTGGTCCACGCGGGTCAACATGTGTTGCAATCCGTGGCCAAACTCGTGGAACAGCGTTTCGACCTCGTCGAAGGTCATGAGAGAGGGTTTGCCATCAACGGGTGGAGACTGGTTGCAAACCAAATACGCCACCGGCAACCTGACCGCGCCGTCTGGATCGCGTTTGCGATCGAGACACGTATCCATCCACGCTCCGCCCCGCTTGTTTTCGGGTCGTGCAAAGGGATCGAGGAAAAACGCAGCGACGGGATGGTTCTGTGCATCGACGATACGAAAGGTGCGCACATCG
>JAYUPZ010000075.1:0-2309 GCA_043759805.1 Myxococcales bacterium
AGGAAACTTTGCTGAAAATGTTGCGCCTTGTTCGGTGCTGGTGTTCGCGAAATAGACGATGTCCCGGTCGCCGCTCGCTTCGTGCACCCTTTGGTGGACTTGTGATACGAAATTGTGGGCTGGCGTCATTTCAACCGACGGCACGAGGCGACTTGCGGTCAGCATGCTCGCGGTCCATTGCAGTAGGGTTGCCTCGGTGGGTGGCGCGACGGTGGTCGCACGGGCTCCTGCGGCTTTGATCGTCGCCGCGAAATGCTCTTTCACCAGGCGGTCTTGCCTTTCACGATCAGCGAGGCCCGAATAGCGAGACGGCGTCGCACCAACGAACACGATCTGTCCGCCACTTTCGGAAAACCGTTGCAAAGAAGCCGCGGTTGCGGGTTCCATCGCAGCCACATCTTCGACAACCAACAAATCGTAAGCCCGTGGACCGTAGTGCATTTGGCCTTTTTCGTAATGCGCATTTTGCAGAATGCGCTCACTGACAAAATCTGCGCCATGGCCATTTTGGTGAATCGCTTCGACCAGCTTGTACTGGTACCAGGGATGGTGTACTTCCGGAAAAGGTTGATACAAAAGGCCGTACAGTTGCAATTCCTCCGCGCGCGGTGCAAGCACAGCGATTCTGGCCTGGGCAACCGAAGCCCGCATGATCGTTCCGAGCCGTGCTGCGTAGTTCGAGAAGTGCCGGAACTGGGGCCACCACGGATTGCGTTCGTTCAAATAGCAACCAAAGCGAACCCACCCCGGAAAGCCAGCTTGCAGAGGTGTGTAGTTGAATCCGTGAATGATGGGATGGTTGAGTCCCGCGAGCAACGTTGCATCCATGCCTCGCTTGAAGTCTTGCAAAGTTTCGCGAAAGACGGGGACCGCGTTGGTCATGGCCTCGAAGGAACGCAGGCGTTGACCCGTGAGGTTGGCGGCCGACGAAACGTATTTGTTGACGACGGTCGATTCGACTCGAAGGCGCTCTTCGTGTTGTTTGTCGACCCATAGCCAGGTTTCACCTTCGGGTAAATGAACCTCCATGCTTCCGTGCAAGGGGTGCGTCTCGCGCCCGTAGGCCTGAATGCGCGCCTTGACGCCGTTGTCGTCAGCCCAGCGTGTGTAGGTTCGGACGAAGCGCTCCTCGAAGAGCTCAATCAGGGTGGATAGATAGTCGTAGCGCGCCCGTCGTATCGTATCACGCTCGGATGAACTTGCAGTTGGATCCTCCTTGTCCAGAACGAGCCGTAAAAATGGCATCAGGTCATAACCTCGGCGTTTATGAAACTCGGACAGCAGGTCACCGGTCCAATTGGAATGATCCAGCTCGAGACTGTCTACGAATGTGGCATGAATGAAATTTCCCATCCGGCCGTCAAGGCTTGGGGTCAGGTGCGTCGACATTTGATCGAGGTATTTGCGTACGGCTGCGGCGTTAAAATGATCGACGACCGGCCCGTCTGCGCCGGGGGCGCCCAGCTTGACCTGCGAGAATCCAGCTTCCCAGATGACAGCAGTCACAACGTGTTTACCCGCCGGTACTGACAGGGAAATCGTAACACCGTCAGAAAATGGGAGTGACGGCGCCGGGAGGGCAGTCTCCATCGACGCTGCGGGCGCAAGGTGCAATGCCACAAGCTTGCGCGCGGTCGGTGGGGTTTGTGGCTCTCGGTTGTTGCGCCGCCGAGCACCCTCGATGGGATCTTCGGCCAGAGCCTTCAGGGTGGTTTCAAAAGTGAGGGGACCCTCAACCGTACGATGGGCGACGAACACCCGTTGAATCTGTTCTTCAGGTGCAAGGAATCTGCCGCCGAAAGGCCACCCCGAGCCCACGATCAAATCCGCAGTCATGCCGCGTGCGCGTGCATGCGTGGCGGCCGTTCGGACAGCGTTGTTCCATTCCGGACTGAGCCAGTCGATCGCTGGAAACTTTGCCAGCGCGGACTCGGAAGTGTTTCCCGGATGAGCGATGGTGTTTATCTCGACCCCGCCGATTCCGGCAGCATCCAGCACGTCCAGTTCGCGTTTGATCTCCCCCGGCTCGACGCGACCACCATTCCACCACCAGCGTACAAAGGGTCGTGTGTTTTTGGCAGGATCGACGAAACTATCAAACAGGGGATCGGGCGTCGCGGTCGCGCACGCGAGCCCAGTTCCAAGAATAGCGAGGGGCAGCCAGAAATTTCGCATCGGGAACCGCACTATCGCCCGTATGCCCGGGTTCAGGTCAAGGACCGCCGAAGTCCGCAGTAAAAATTAACGGGGAAGTGTGACGACGACGTCTACTTCTGTTCCGACACCCGGTTCGGTGTGGACCGTGATCG
>JAYUPZ010000076.1:0-10402 GCA_043759805.1 Myxococcales bacterium
GGGCCTGCTAAGTTATGAAAATCATGATCATTCGCGAGCGTTTGCAGGCCGATGAAGTCAAAATACTTTCACCCTTTGCCGCCCTTTCGCAGAACAGCAAGGGCCGTGATCGGCCCGAACCGCTCGACGATTCGCGAACGATTTATCAGCACGACCGCGACCGGATTCTGCACTCCAAGGCCTTTCGGCGCCTCGGTGGCAAGACGCAGGTCTTCCTCGCACCCGAGGGAGATCATTACCGAACCCGCATGACCCACACCCTCGAAGTCGCGCAGGTAGCCCGCACCATCACTCGAGCGCTCGGTCTGAACGAATCGCTCACCGAGGCGATCGTGATGGGACACGATCTTGGCCATACGCCCTTTGGCCATGCGGGTGAAAAGGTTCTCGCAAAGTTGATTCCGTCGGGCTTTCATCACGTCAAACAATCCCTGCGCGTGGTCGAGGTTCTCGAAAAAGACGGACAGGGTCTTAACCTGTCCGTCGAGGTGCGGGATGGCATCCTCAAGCATTCGAAGGGGAAGGGGCACATCATTTCGGACAACCCCAACTTGATGTCGATGACCCTCGAGGGACAGATCGTCCGCATCAGCGACATTGTGGCCTACGTCAACCACGATCTGGATGACGCCATTCGCGGCAAAGTGCTTTCGTATGACGAGGTGCCCATTCAGATTCTTGAGACACTCGGACACACCCACAGTGAACGCATTCGGCGCATGGTGCTTGACGTCGTGGTGTCATCAAATCTTGAAGAAAAACGTCAGATCCGGATGAGCGATCACATCCTGAATGCGCTCATCGCCTTGCGTGACTTTCTCTACGAGAAGGTTTACGAACGGCCCGAAATCCGACTGGAGTTCGATCGCGCGCAACGCATCTTGACCGAGCTGTGGGAGCACTTTCACCGCAATTTGGACATGTTCCGTGAAAAATACTGGCCCCATGGCATTTCACAGTCCGAGGATCCCTCCCGGGCGGTGGCCGATTACCTAACGGGCATGACGGACCGCTACTGCCTGAGGGCGTTTGAGGAATCGTTCATGCCCCGCCGCTGGGTCGTGCTCTGATGAATGCCCTGATTTTATACGCCTTGGTGGCCGCCACGCCCGCCACGACCTCGGCGGCGGCTGAATCGGAAGCAACGGCACTGCTTGAAGCCTGGTTGTCCGCGCAGAATGCAGGCGATTTCGCCGCTTACGAAAAGCTTTATGCGGCGAATTTTACTGGCACCAAACGGGTCGATAACAAGAGCTCGAAGTTCGGGCGCACGCGGTGGATGGCTGACCGGCGAAAGATGTTCAAGGTCGAAGCCGAAGGGATTCACCTCGCGGTCCGCGCGGCGTCCGTCACGATCGGTTTCACCCAGACCTGGACGTCCGGGACCTTCAGCGACGAGGGACCCAAGCGAATCTTGGCGGCCAAGGTCGGGGGGGCGCCTGATGATCACGCGGGAAGAAATGCTGCGTTCCCGGGTTCGGCAAAAAGCCGTGAGCAAGGATCTATTGGTGCGCTGGTTGGTGGGCGATTCGGGCAGCAACAGCAATGACATGATCTCGGTGACCCTGGTGCTCGAGGGCGCGGTTTCCCGACAGTACGATTTCGGAGAGGAGGAGGGGTGTGGTGAGCCCGGGTCGGCTGGTCTGCTCGAGGATGGCAGGGAGTCATCGTTTTCGTGTTCGATGGGCGATTGCGGGCTGGGCGTGAGCGTCGAGCGGAAAAGACAGCGCGTCCTCATCAAGGAATCGTCCGGGTGCCAGGTCGGCGACCACGTCTCGGGTCAGGATCGCACCATCGATGACTTCACCCTGCCGGACTACGCAACGGTGACCGTCAAGGTTGAAAAAGAAGCACTGTGATCTTCGGGCGAAGCCCAACGCAGCCGCGAACCGTGGCGCTGCGACGAAGGTGGCTAGACGAGTCGGAACGGATCAGTTTTGCGGACACTTCGGGTTGGGCTTCACGTAGGCCACCCGCATTCGCAGCACATTGAAAGCGCCATTGACCTTGGTGGATCCCGTCCAGGTAATGCCATCGTCACTGCGAAAGAATTGCAACTGGCCGTTGCTGTTGGCTGCAACCACCGCACCGGTTTTGATCGACCAGGCGCCGTTGGCAAGCTGGGCATTGGCCTTCAATACCCGTGTCCACATGACGCCGTCCTCGCTGCGTGAGATCTCATCTCCGCGCACGATATAGATGGCTTTGCGATCCGCGAACATGGCTCTGACGCCCGCAAAGTTGGGGACAGGGCTCCAGGTTTTTCCACCATCACTCGATCGACAGACGGCTCCACCCGAGCCACCCGCGACAATGATGCCGTGACTGTAGGCAACGGGTCCCCACTGAAACGCAGGACAGCCAGTGGTGATGGGAGACCAGATCTTGTAGGTCTGTCCGAGATCGGTGCTGGTCATCATCAAAAAATTGCGGCCACCATTCTCGTCGCGTTCAACGCGCATCAGAAGAAAGTTGTCTTCGGGAAAAAACTCAACATCGCGAATGTGGCTGATGTTGGTCGGCTCGAATGCCGTCTCTTTCCAGGTTGAGCCATTGCCCGATGCCCACACGCGACGGGACCAAAAGGCTTTCCATTGCGTCCCATCGAAGAACCCGGCGGAGTTGCTATCGGTACTCGGTCCAACTGAACCATTTCGCTTCGTGAAGTTTGTTTCGGGCAGCTCGGTCCATTCCACGGCGTCGTCGCTGTAGTAGATGCGTCCCGGGGCACCCCATCCGGCGGTTGCAACGATGGCACCGATGCCACCGGCAAGACCCGTCAAGGCATTGGCGCTGTGATCGTCGTCGGGCGTCTTGTGGAAGTCATTGATCCGTAGCGAGCGTCCGCCGTTGCACGAGACGGCGCTGCGACCGCCCGGGCCCATGGCGACCACCACGGGAACTAGGCCGGGTGGTATTGCGGGATCGAGTTTGCGGGCGTCGGGATTCACGGGCAGCAATGCGTCCGTTCCCGGCAAAACGCCAGCGTCGCTGTCGATCGCAAGTGTGCCGCCCGTGTGGTTTGAGCCGCCACCGGAGCCTCCGGTTTCATCACCGATGTCGGTTGAAGCACCTCCGGAGCCGCCCGAGGGCATGTCCTGCCTGCTGGCGCTACCCTCAACGTTGCTGGAACAGCCAAGGTTGGCGGAAACAAGCAGCCCGCAACACAGGACAAGCGGGAAAAACAACGTTGAACCGGGAACTACATTCGGTTTCATGGCAACCGGCCATCCTTCGACCGTTTCTTCAGAGTAGGGCTGAATGGATCGCGTGACAACTGGCCAAATTACCCATCGATCGCTACGTTGACCCACGAACTGACTTCATTGCCCGACAGAACCGCCCCCCTGTTGCTGATTAGCGACGTCGACGACACCGTCAAAATCACGCATGTCACGAGCAAGGTGCGGGCCGCCGGTCGCGGTCTTTTGCGCAATGCGGTTTACGCCGGAATGGCGACCCTTTATCGAGAGCTTGCCGCCGATCTCGTTTTTGTCAGCGGCTCGCCGCAATCTCTCGGAGCACGACTCCGACGCACGCTGATTGAACGGGCTGGATTTCCGCAAGCCCGTTTCGTCTTGCGGAACTGGTTGCGGCAGCGGGATCTGGTGGCATTCAAGCGGCAACGCCTGTGGGAGCTGGCAAGTGAGACGGAACAGCCGCTGCTGCTTGTCGGAGATGACAGCGAACACGATCCCGAGCTGTTCCTTGAGTTATCGAATCGATTACCCGCTGGGCGTGTGAAAGCGATATACATCCGACAGAATATTCACCGTCCCTTGCCGCAAGGCGTGGTACCTTTCACGACAGCTTTTGAATTGGCACTGGCGGAGCTCCGTGCGGGAAGGTTGGGTGTCGACTCGGTGATACGAATCGGTGAGGCCACGCTTGAGGGTGCCGGTGACGAGGGACACAGGCTATATCCGCCATTTTTTGTTTGTCCCGAGGGCGTGTCGTCGCACCTGTTTTCGATGCAGGTCGAGCCGAGCTTGATGCGACTTGTGCAATCGCTGCACGACCTGACCCTCAGAATTTTCCACAGGCGCAAAAACACTGGTTGATATGAAAACAAAGCGCGCCTGGAAATCTGCACGCGGCTCGTTGTCCTGAAGGCTTCGGGGATGGTAGTGTGGGCGCACCTGAGTGTTGCTTCAATGAACCGAATTGCGCGTTGTGTTTTCTTCGTCGTTTTGATTTTTAGTGCGGCTGGCTGTCGTGCTCATCTGCCGAATACGTCCTTATCTATGGAGCCCCGTCCCATGACGAATCAAACCTACGAACTGATGCGCAAGCGCATCGATATGAATGCATCGAAGATCCTGTACGCGGAAGCGATGACGGCCGAACATTTTCAGCGCGCCTGGACTTCACACAATGCGGACTGGTCGGTGCAGGACGGATGGCTGACCGGTAACAATCCCGAAAATGGTCCCGGAATGGCAATCCTCAAGGCGCCGTTTCCTGGCAACGTGATGGTGGAATTTGACGCGCGGACAGTTCTGCCTTCAACCCATGACATCGATGTAATGTGGAACGGTGAATGGCTGACGGAGGAGAACAAACGTGGCACAGCCTATGTTGCGGGCATTGAGGGATGGTGGACCGGAAAGGTTGGCCTTGAAAAATCGCCCGAGTACAAGCTGACCGCCACCACACCGCTGTTCGACTTTGAGGCCGGTCGCATCTACCGGATTCTGGCCGGGAGCATCGATGGGCATTTGTTTGTGTTCGTGGATGGGCGATTGTTGCTGGAGGTGACCGATCCGGACCCCATAGATTCGCAGCGTTTCAACAAGGTTGGGTTCGAGGCGTATGCGAGCCACATCCAGGTGCGCAATATCGTGATTCGGCAGATTGCGTGGCAACCGGTGGAGATGAAGTACGCGCCCGAACCGGCCCATTCGTCGCAAGCGGTCGCAGGCAGCCGCTTGATGACGATGCGGCATGATGGAACCGATGTGAAACAAGTTTTGCAAACGCAGGCGCACCTTGAGGCGCCGAACTGGTCTCCGGATGGGCTCTCTCTTGTCTACAACAGCGCGGGCTCGTTGTTTCGTGTTCCGGTTGATGGCAGCGCTGTGCCGACGCGTATCGAAACAGGAGCGGTCGAGAAAATTAACAACGATCACGTGCTTGGCAGCGACGGGACCATCTTCTTTTCTGCACGCGGCCACATTTACAGCGTTTCTCCATCAGGAGGCACACCACGTCGGATCTCCAATGCCGCGGTCGGGGATCCTCCGCTGGTCTATTGGCTGCACGGCATCGCGCCCGATCAGAAAACCCTGGTTTTTTGCGGTCAAAAGGGAGATGCCAAGAATATCTGGGCCATTTCTGCAAGTGGAGGCGTGGACAATCAGCTGACTGACGGTCCGGCCGCCGATGATGGCCCCGAGTACAGCCCTGACGGGAAATGGATCTACTTCAACAGTGCGCGCGGTGGGTTTAACCAAATCTGGCGGATGCCCTCCATCGGTGGAACGCCAATGCCGATTACCCAGGATGGACGCGTCAACTGGTTTCCGCACTTGTCTCCGGATGGTCGATGGATTGTGTATCTGAGTTACGCACCAGGCACAGTCGGTCACCCGGGCAGCCAGCAGGTTCAATTGATGCGTACGACACCCGAGGGGACAGATCCGACGCTGTTGCGCTCGTTGTTCGGTGGCCAGGGCACCATCAATGTTCCGTCGTGGTCACCCGACAGTCAGCGGTTCGCCTTCGTCGAATACGTGCCAGCACTGACCGGCTTGTAAGGCGGATAACTCACCCACCCGGATACAACGACGGCTGCTTGCAGTCCACGCGTATTCATTTTATACAGTCGTTTATGCGACTTTGCGCCAAGGTGACCGCGGTGGGTTTGTTGTTAGGTTTTGGCGTCGTTTCCTGTAGCGATGAAGATGAAGTTCTTCTCGTTGATGCAGCTTCCCTGCCTGTCATCGACGGCGGAGCAGCAGGTAGCGACAGTGCCATTCCTGATGCTGCTGTGATCGATGTCCCTCTACCGGATGCAGCCGTTCCTGACGCTGCCGTGATGCCGTTTTCGACGAACTTTCACGTCGCGCTGTCGGCCAATGCCGGATGTGCCGTGTTTACCGATGGGCGAATGAAATGTTGGGGATCGTCATCCACAGGGGCGCCCTCCAACTTTGGCGACGGTCCCGGCGAGATGGGCGCCAACCTTCCATACGTAGCACTTGATCGAAAGGTTCGGCTTGTCCGGGGAGGCGACTACTCCGGATTTTGTGCCATTTTTCACGATGGCGGATTGCGATGCTGGGCCGGGGGATCGTCTGGTCAAACGACGGGGTTTGTCCGCCTTTTGGACATGATCACGGACATCGATCTTGGTAGCGGGCGCACAGCGGTCGATGTGGCGATTGGAGCGGGGTCCAGTTGTGCGATTCTTGATAGCGGTTCAGTAAAATGCTGGGGGAACAATAGCGAAGGCGAACTGGGACAGGGAGACACAACCGGCCGCCCGACGCCACCCGTGTTGCCGGTTGACCTCGGAATCGGTCGCAAGGCAAAGTCGCTGGCCGCGGGCTATGCGTTCAACTGCGCGTTGCTCGACAACGATCGCGTCAAGTGTTGGGGCAGGAACGCAAACACTTCCAATGACGGTGGTATCGGTGGCGTACTTGCGATTGGAAATTCCAACCACATCGGCAATCAACCCAACGAAATGGGCGACATTTTGCCCTTTGCGATGTTGGGCACAAATCCCGAGACTACACAGCCCTGGAAGGTGCGCAAGGTTGTCGCCGGCAGAACGCACGCGTGTGCGTTGCTCGAAAACAACCGCGTCAAATGTTGGGGCCGCAATGATGGCGGCGGGGCCCTGGGATCAGAAAACAACGTTTCGTACGGCGGCAATCCGTTGCTGGTGGACGATGCCATGCCGTTCGTGAACGTGGGAACCGATGGTACCAACGGTCCCTGGAAAGTGGTCGATGTGGATTCGAGCGAAAGTTCGGTTTGTGTGGTGTTGAGCGATGGCAGCGTGCGTTGCTGGGGTAGCGGCGGTTTTGGGGCGACAGGACGCGGAAATACCACGGCCATCGGTGACTCGGTGGGCGAAATGGGAAATCAATTGCCGCCGGTAGAACTCGTTCCAGGAAGTGTAGCGAATAGCGTCTTCGCAACCGGGCAAGCGTTCTGTGTAACGGTTTCTGGTACCTCGCTCAATTGCTGGGGAAATAATGCGAGTGGCGTCCTCGGTCAGGAACTGCCCAGCTCAGGAACAACAAACTTTATCGGCGATACCGTTGGCGAAATGGGCACCAACCTGGCGACAACCAAGTTGGAGTAGTCGGGGATGTTATCGAACGTTCAGGCGGGTCCTTACACCATTCGCGGGGTGTCGCTGGGAGGCGTTTACACATCGCTCTATGTGCAAGAGCTGGATGCCATGTTGGATGTTGGTATGGCGCCCAGACAGTTTGCGTCAGCCCGAAACCTTTTCATCAGCCATGGCCACGCCGATCACGTGGGAGCGATTGGAACGTTGATGGGAATTCGAGGTCTGCACCGGATCTCCGCGCCGCGCGTGTTTCTTCCCGCAGCCATTGCAGACGATGTGAAAGCCACCCTGCAGGCTCTGGCCAAAATGCAACGGTACGACATGGACATTGAGCTCGTTCCGATGGAACCCGGCGACGAACAACCCTTCAAGGGCAACGTTTTCGTTCGCGCCTTTCGTACTCACCATCCGGTGCCATCGCTCGGGTATCAATTCGTACGACGCACACAGAAAATACGCCCTGAATTCGCTGCGCTACCCGGCCCTGAAATCGCCCGCCGAAAAGCTGCCGGTGAAGACTTGTTCTACGCGAGCGAAAGTTTGGAACTCGCCTACGCGACGGACACGTTGCTGCGGGTGATCGACTCGCATCCGTCGTTGCTGCAGACGCGTGTGTTGATTCTGGAATGCTCGTTTTTGGACGACAAGAAAGATCTCGAATCAAGCCGGGCCGGTTGCCACGTGCATCTGGACGAGGTGCTCGAACGAGCTTCAGACTTTCAGAATCAAGCGTTGGTGCTCATGCACTTTTCGCAGCTATACGAACCCAAAATGGTGCGCGAGATCTTGGCCCGTCGATGCCCGCCCGAATTGTTGGGGCGAATTGTTCCCTTCTTGCCGCCCGGCGATGTGTGGACGGTATGACGGTTCGTTCGCGAACCGTTCGACTGTTGTTCCCTAAAACGCGCCGTCGATCGTGAATATTGCGTCGTCCGGTAGTTCGATTCGCACGACGCCGTTTTTGGTCTTGACCTGCTGTACGCGTTTGCAGTCGAGGCTTCTGGTTGTGAGGTGAACGTCCCATGTCTTGGGGATGCGGCCCTTGTTGGGAATCGAAACGGAGATCGTGCGTTTGCCGCCCGTCGCGATACCGAAAAACGTCATGCGTTTGGTGGCGTCATTGGTGAAGGCAACGAGCCTCACGCTGGGATCATTGCTACTCGCCCCAATCCGCGTTGCTCCCGGACGCACGAAGCGGTACAGGTTCTTTGCCGCAAAGAAGCGCTTCTTCGGTGAGTAGACATGGTTGTCGTTGGCCACCAGTCCGTAGTAGGTCATGCGCTTGTCGTGATCGTGATAGTTGTCAAACCCATCCCACCACATTGCGGCCTTGATGCCCGCCTGCAGGCCGTCCAGCAAACGGTGAGTTGCGGTGACGCAAAAGTTTTTCCACTCACCTTCGGCCGATCGATCTAAGTCTGTCAGATCCCCGTATTCGGTCATCCAAAGCGGTATCTCGGGATGATCGCTTTTGCGAATGCGCTCGATGAGAGGCGTGATTATCGGGGTGGTGGGGAGCGTTGAGTAATTGTGGAAGGCAAACACACCGACCCGTTCCATTACCTCGGGCTCTTTTAGCAGCGGGGTGATGTAGTCGTTGCTGATGATCGCGTTTTCGGCCAGGACAAGTTTTAAATCCGAAAGTCCCGCGCGTGTGAGATGTTGGACAATCGTTGCCGTCAACGCGGGCGCTTCGTCTGCATCCACGCGTGGACCTTCGATGGGCCAACAATCGGTTTCGTTGATGGGCCCGAAGAGATCGAATTTGACACGCCCTGTTTTGCGCGCGTACACCGCGAGTGCCGTCACGGATTCTGCGAACTCGGCATACATGGACTTTGCAAGATAGACCGGGCGATTGGTGAAGGGGTGCGTCGTGACGGAATTCCCGCACGCCTTGTGAATGGGTTTACGTGCCGCCTCCGACAACATCCACGGAGGGATTGTTCCGCTGACGTTGAGGTAAACACGTACGCGGCGCTGATTGAACTCGCGACCCGCCGCCCAAGACGCCTCGAAGGCCGGGATCGAGAACCGATCGTTAAAAACATTCCAATCGATCGTTTCTGGATCGTTGTTGTCGTTGATCATTTCCCAGTCAGACTGCCCGTAGGGATCGAGGCGGACGATGGAAACTCCCAGATCGTTGACGAGGAGATCGAGTAATTTTTTCTGAGCGGGACGGTAATACGTCCCGTTGAAGTTCACGCCGAAGCCATCGATTGTTTGGAGCTTCTCTCCGGGATCGATCTGAATTTCAACGTCCGCGGCGACGGCGGGGGCTGACACGCCAGCAAGGCAAACGACAGACGTGATGAAAAGTGTAAAACGGCGCATGGCGCGCATCATCACCGGTCGAGCGATCCGATGCAAGCGCGTGTGTCACTCGAACTTGAACAGAAACGAGGCAATGTAGCAAAATGGGACGGGGTTCCCATTGACCGCATAGGGCTGATACCGCCAGTCCGATAGCGTTGCGATGATATCGGCCGTTACCGCTTCACTCAAGCCTCGCAATACCGAGATCTTTTCAACGCCTCCTTGCTTATTGATGCAAAGCTTTGCAATGAAACGCATTGTTCCCGAAACCGACAATAGCGAAGGAGGGACATGCGGTTGCGGACAGTGGATGCAACTGTTCACAGCGATCGTGGGAGGACGAATGACAGGATTGCGCGACTCGTGGTTGACACCAACCTCATTGTCACGGCCTGTGCCGGAACCGGTAGGGCCGTCGGTGACGATGCCCGAAACGCCGGGCGTCTCGCCAGTTTCTTCGGTTGTTTCGTCTCCGGGCTCACTAGGGGCGGCGATCGTTGCTGCCAGAGGCTGCACCGTGTCCACGGTGATGGGCATTTTTCGACGGGGCTTTTTATCTGTGTTGCGGTTAGGCACTTGCTTTCCACCGGATGCCGTCTCGCGCGGTGGCAACTGAGGTTGATGCAGTAGAACGCCTAGCGGTGGTGTTTCCAGTTCGTCGACCTGCCATACGCCGCGGATGGCGATTGTGCAGAACGCCGCGGCGTGAAAAGCCAGCGTGAAGGTCAAGGCCGTTGCTCTGCGCCGACGTGGTACGGAATACGAACCCTGAAGGAC
>JAYUPZ010000077.1:0-4946 GCA_043759805.1 Myxococcales bacterium
CGCGAACAGGGCCTGCATGACTACGCTTCCCTGCATGCCTGGTCGGTGAAAGAGCGCGCAGCGTTTTGGCAATGGGGAATCGGGCGGCTCGGCCTGCAATTTGAGACGCCACCCTCCACGATCCTGGATACAAGTGACGGGATCGAATGCGCCCGCTGGCTGCAAGGAGCGCGATACAACATCGCCGAGAGCTGCTTCGCCGGGGATCCAAACCGTACTGCGATTGTTTCGTCGGGTCCAGGATTGGAATTGACGACGGTGACCCTTGCAGATCTTGACGCCGAATCGAAATCCGTAGCACAGGCGCTCGTGGCATTGGGATTCAAGCCGGGGGTTGCAGTCGCTATTGACATGCCCATGAACCCACGATCGATTGCAATCTATCTCGGCATTGTGCGGGCAGGAATGGCGGTGGTTTCGATAGCGGACTCGATGGCACCCGACGAGGTCAGAACACGGCTACGGATTGCCGGAGCGCGCGTGCTGTTTACGGTCGGACATATGCTCCGTGGCGGCAAACGATTGCCCCTTTACGAGAAACTGCTGCAAGCGAGTCCGCCAACCACGATCGTGGACGACGCGGAAGGCGCAACACTGCGACCTCAAGACCTTGTCTGGAGTGATTTTTTGCGCAAGGGCGACGCGACACCGTTCGCACCCTTCATGGGCGACAGCAATCACACCACCAATATTCTCTTTTCATCGGGTACAACCGGAGAACCCAAGGCGATTCCGTGGACGCAACTTGCACCCATCAAATCTGCCGTTGATGGGCACTTGCACCTCGACATTCGACCCGGAGATGTCGTTGCCTGGCCAACCAATCTCGGATGGATGATGGGTCCGTGGCTCATCTACGCAAGCCTGCTGAATCGTGCTACAGTTGCACTGTATTGCGAAGCTCCAACAATCGCTGATTTCGGGCGTTTTGTTCAGGACGCACGGGTGACAATGCTGGGTGTCGTGCCATCCATCGTCAAAACGTGGCGCTCCGATGATCGGATGAAAGCCTTCGACTGGAGTCACTTGCGTTGCTTCGGTTCGACCGGAGAGGCCTCCAATGCCGAAGACTACGCCTACCTCATGAGTCTCGCCGGTGGACGACCGGTCATCGAATACTGTGGTGGAACCGAAATCGGCGGCGGGTACATCACAGGGACACTGGTGCAACCCCAGACGCCTGCAACCTTCACCACGCCAGCCCTTGGCTCGGATTTCGTACTACTCGATGAAAAAGGCCAGGCTAGCGACAACGGAGAGGTCTTTCTCATTCCTCCCACCCTTGGTTATTCAGAGCGATTGCTGAACCGGGATCACCACAGCACGTATTTTGAAGGAACGCCCGCCGGTCCCCGGGGTGAAATCTTGCGACGCCACGGCGATCAAATCGCGCGTCTACCCGAGGGCGGCTATCAGGCCCTCGGTCGGGTTGACGACACGATGAATCTTGGAGGCATCAAGGTGAGCTCGGCTGAAATCGAGCGCGTACTCGACGCAGAGTCTGGCATCGGGCGAACCGCCGCCGTCGCCATTAACCCAAAGGGTGGCGGACCAAGTTTGCTGGTGGTGTACGTCGCTGGAGCCGATCCGACGTTCGATCTCGCGACACTCTCATCTGTGTTACAGACCGCAATCAAGAAACGCCTGAATCCCCTCTTCCGAATCCACGAAGTCATTCAGGTTGATGCCCTACCCGTCACCGCGTCGAACAAGATCATGCGGCGCGAATTGCGGAACGCGTACCGGCCTTCGGACTAGACGATGCCCGTCTTGCCAAGGCGTGGAATTGCGTATCCCTTGCGCTCCTTGCGATGCAGGAACCCATTGGCTTTCGCATTGCCCTTGAAGGTCTCGGTTTTTCCGTCGAAAACCAGCTCGGTTCCCATGCGATAGGCAATGTTGCCAAGCGCAGGAAGCACGCTTGAGCGGAATCCCACTTCGATGTCACAGTTTAGATCGGACTGTTTGCCGGAGCGCACCGACGAAATGAAGTTGCCGAAGTGCCCGCCCATGCCGGTGCCCACATGCTTCCCGGCGTCTGATTTTTCTTCACTTTGAATCTTGGAGGAATCGGGGCCGAGTTCGTCCTTGCGGCCAAAGTAGGTCTTCCAGTTACCCTCGGCGTCGATCTCGAGGCGGCCTTCCTTACCGTAAAAAATGTTGCCGATCTTGATCGTCCCATCGGCATTCGTGTACCAACCGCGTGTCTCGAATTGAAACAGCGTTCCGTCCGCATATTCAAGCAGCGTGGTCTGGGTGTTGGGGGTCTCCTGCATTGAATCAAAAAGGTAATATCCACCCTTTGATGAGATCTTGACCGGGTACTCGTCCTTGTTCAGACCCCAGCGACCCACATCGAATTGGTGGGGTCCCTGATTCCCTGTGTCACCATTGCCGTAATCCCACTGCCAATGCCAGTTGTAGTGAAAACGATTGGGATTGAAGGGCTTGACTGGCGCGGGGCCCATCCAGTTGTCGTAGTGAACCTTTTCAAGATACGCCGAGGTATACGGTTCCATGGGTTCGCCGTCGGTGGTCAGGCGATACTTCGAGCCTTCGGGCATGGGTCCATCGGGATAACGTCCGATGTCGGCGCGACCCTTGAGGCAAAGACCCTTGGCCATGTAGACCTTGCCCAGTTTTCCCGAGTGCAAAAACTCAATCGCAGCACGCGTGTTGTTGCGTGAACGGTTCTGAAATCCGGTCTGAACCAAAACCTTGTACTTACGGGCAGCGTGAACCATCTGGCGACCCTCGAAGATCGTCTGACAGCAAGGTTTCTCGACGTAGACGTGTTTCCCTGCCTGTGCCGCCCAGATAGTACCGAGCGCATGCCAGTGGTTCGGTATCGCAAAGGAAACCGCGTGAATATCCTTGTCTTCAAATACCTTGCGCATCTCCCATTCGGTGCCCGGTGCGTAACCCGCCTCGTCGTGAACCTTTTTTACGCGCGTTGCAAAAAGGTTTTCGTCGATGTCACACAGGGTCTTGAGATGCACGTTCTGCTGACGGATGTAGCTGTTGATGTGTGCACCACCCTGCCCTCGAATGCCAATCACAGCCACGTTCACGCGATCGTTGGCGCCGAGGACGCGTCCTGGGAAAAACGGACCCACAATGGCAGTCCCGCCGACAGCGGCAGTGGATTTCAATAGTTGTCGTCGGTTCATCCTAAATTCCTGCTGACTCATGGCGGCTCCTCGTCACAAACGGGGTGGAAGGATCTCTATGCTGCCTCGTTTAATCTACGGGATCAACTGGCATTTGGGCGTTGCTTCACATTTCCCACCTCGGCTGTGTAAGCTGTGGTCAGCTGCACACCCGAACCCCGTTTTTGTGAAGAACTCGCTCTACCGTCTCCACCACGCGAACTGCCTTGACTGGATGGCAGCGCACGCACCGGCATCCTTCGAGGCCATCGTCACGGACCCGCCCTACGGTCTAAAAGAATTCACCGATACGGAAAAGCAAAAGCTGCGCGCGAGCAAGGGAGGCATGTGGCGCATTCCACCAACCCTCAATGGCAAACAACGAGCCCCCTTGCCGCGATTCACGGTACTCACCCCAGACGAGCGGCAGGCGTTTTCAGATTTCATGCTGGCTTTCGCCAACGCAGCCATGCGCGTTCTGAAACCTGGAGGCCACGTCTTCATCGCATCTAATCCCCTCCTGTCCCACCGCGTTTGTGGCGCCTTCGAAGCGGTGGGCTTCGAGAAGCGTGGTGAGATCATTCGCCTGGTAACCACCTTGCGCGGTGGCGATCGACCCAAAAATGCGCACGTCGAGTTCACGGATGTGACCGTCATGCCCCGGTCAAGGTTCGAGCCATGGCCTCTTTTTCGCAAACCGTATGACGGACGGGTCGAGGATGTGCTTCGCCAATATGGGACCGGGGCACTTCGCCGGCCGTCTGCCTTGCTCCCCTTTTCGGACGTCATCTCGTCTGCACCCACGCACCGAAAAGAGCGGGAAATCGCCCCGCACCCGTCGTTAAAGCCGCAGACACTCATGCGCGCCCTGGTGCGTGCTGCACTTCCGCTTGGCAAGGGTACGGTACTCGACCCCTTTATGGGTGCAGGTTCTACCGTCGCCGCGGCGGTCGCTCTCGGATACCGTGCAGTGGGCATTGAGGCTGATGCCACCTACTTTGCGCTTGCCGAACGCGCAGTACCGCTGTTGGCGAGAATCTAGCGCTGCTGTCCGAAGCTTTCTTCGTAGTCCGCGATTGCGGCATTGATGACTTCGTAGGCCTGATCTGCACCGTAAACGCGTTCGACGGTGACCGGCGAAGGTTGACCCGGGATCATTTTGTAAGTCAGGAAGAAGTGTCGCAAGCGCTCGAGCAAAGGCGGCGGCAACTGTCGCACATCCTGAATGCCGCTCATCACCTGATCGTTGTCGAGAATGGCGATGATCTTGTCGTCGGCTTCGTCGCCATCAAGCGCCATCAAACCGCCAATCACACGGGCATGCAGCAAGATCTCGGGTCGATTGATCGGGCGTTCGCTTATAACGCAGATATCGAGCGGATCCCCGTCACCCGATTTCGCCTTGGGATTGAACGCTGCAATCCGCTTTCCGCAATACGTTCGAGGAATAAAGCCGTAGAGCGTGGGCGCCATCGCCGAACTGCGCTGCGGTCGATCCACCCGCAAATAACCGGTCTCCTTGTCGATTTCGTATTTCACGAAATCAAAGGGGGTTAACTCGATGTAGGCCGTAACGACCTTGGGGGCGCGAGCACCCACATCCAGGCCATGCCAGGGATGCGGACGCCAGCGATAAAAGGGAGGCGGAAATGACACGGTGTTACCAATCGGTTTAACCCGTCCTGTTTACAAATGGCAAGCCCCTTCGCTGCCCCGCGAGCAGATCACATATCCGACGCGGTAAGAGAATGTCCTACCTTTTTCTCTGGACGGCCCGCCCTCTCTCTTGGTAATGAG